>CAVTLU010000023.1:0-87459 GCA_963735545.1 uncultured Acidobacteriaceae bacterium | reverse complement strand
CTTGCTAACAACAATGTTCCCGAAGTAGGACCGGACCTGTCGCACTTGCAAGCCCGACCATCATAGGTAAGAAAAAGCCGTTCTGCAAACTTATCCTGGGGCCCGCGCCCAGTCTTGGCGTTCTAGCCCTGTCAGTTTCGGTTTTCTCCGCGAACTCTGCGGATTTTCTCTGCGTTCTCTGCGGCTTAAGGTGTTGATCTCCACGTCAAGGCAAAATCTTAAATCGCGAAGACCGCAGAGAACATCCGCAGAGGGCGCGGAGAAAACCAAAAGGCAGCAGCACGACGCTTGACAATCCACCACCGGCTTGCAAAGATTCGCTGCCACGTCCCGGCCCATCGCTCGGGAGCAGGACCAATCATGACGAGCAAGCAGTCCTTCTACGGCTGGAAGCTGGTCGCCGTCCTATTCGTCCTGGACTTCCTCAACATGGGTTTCCCCTTTTTCGGTGGCGCGGTCATCAACACCTACATGCTGAAGCAGATTCCGATGGCCCGCAGCACCTACGGGCTGGGGTTCAGCCTGCTCAATTTGTTTATCGGTCTAGTCTCGGTGGTGGTGGCGGCGGCGATCCTCAAATGGAACACGCGAACATCGTTCGCGATCGGCTCCGTGATCATCTGCGTCGGGGCACTCTGGCTCTCATTCTTCGCTACGAAGCCGTGGCATTACCTGGTGGCCTATGGAATCGTGATTGGCACCGGCATCAGCTTCAGCACGATTGTTCCGGTGACAACGGTCGCCGCTCGCTGGTTTAGGCGCTATCGCGGACGGGCGATGGCCATCCCCTTGAGTGCTTCTGGTTTCTCAGGCTTCGTCGGTGCTCCACTCATTAACAAGATTCTTGCAGCCAACGGAGGAAACTGGCGTCAGGCATGGCTGGTGGTAGCCGGAATTGTGATCGCGGCTGGCATTGTCGCGATTTCATTTGTGAAGGAGCGCCCCGAGGACCTGGGGCAACCAGTGGACGGCATACCCGACGACCAGAGCCCCGTGCCGATCCCTGACGCCGCTACAAGTGGCCAAGCATGGACGCCAGGGGAAGCTTACCGCACCCGCTCTTACTGGATGGTGCTGGTGGGCGGCATAGCCTGCCAGTTCCCTTATTTCTTTTTCGTGGCGCATTGGTTGCTGCATCTTCGGAGCGTCCATGTTCCCCCAGGGACGGCGGCCTGGGCGCTGGGTTTCCTGACGCTCGGCGGAATCGGCGGGCGGCTCATCGGTGGAGTGCTGATCGATAAGATCACAGCGCGCTACGCCTTCATGATGGGACTGGTCTGCTACCTCGTAGGGTCGGTTCTGGCAATCCGGGTGCGCGCGGATGCGCTGCCAATTGCGTTCGCAGCCGCCATCCTTTACGGCGTGGCTTTTGGCTGGAGCTTCGTTTGTCTCAACGCAATTACTGCGCGCTACTATGGTCCCGAGCCTTTTCTAAAGCTGAACGGCACAATGCTTTCGCTGACCGGCGTAGCGGGATCGCTGGCGGGCATCACGGGCGGCGCAGTGTTCGATAAGTTCGGAAACTATACCGGAGCGTTCGTGCTGAACGTGGTGCTGGCCATCATTGGCATACTTGCGCTCAGCTTCGCCACGACGCCCCAACTACGAAAAGCCGCGACGACGGTGCCGAGCCATGCCTAGCGCGCCATGCTCAGGACGGGTTCCCCTGTGCCTCCCTGTGCCCCCTGTGGTTGAATTCGTATGCCGGGAGGCCGAGTGAGATGAGCACGGTGCGGGAGGCAACCTTCGAGGTCTTACGCGGCCTGGGCATGACCGTCGTCTTCGGCAATCCCGGTTCCAGCGAACTTCCCTTCCTCAAGGATTTCCCCGCCGACTTCAAGTATGTTCTCGCATTACACGAGCGCTCCGCCGCCGGCATCGCCCTAGGCTATGCAATGGCCAAGGGTACGGCGGCATTCGTAAACCTTCATTCCATTGCCAGCGCGGGTAATGGACTATCCGCCATCATCGATGCCCACTACGGTCACGTGCCACTTGTCATTACCACTGGCCAGCAGGACCGCCGGCAGGCACTGGCCGAACCCTTCCTCGTAAGCCGTGCGGTCGAAGTTGTGAAGCCCTATGTGAAGTGGGCGTACGAGCCGCTGCGGGCAGAGGACGTTCCTGCGGCAATCGCCCGCGGCTACTACCTCGCGATGCAACCGCCGCGAGGGCCGGTTTTCATTTCAATTCCCATGGATGACTGGAACCGCCCCTGCCAGCCGGTTCCGACCCGTAAAGTAAGTCAAACCGTGTCGCCCGATTCCGCTGCGCTGGATGAAGTCGTTCTCGCGCTCGAGGCAAGTCGCAACCCCGCCATCGTAGCGGGACCTCAGATCGAGGAGGACAGCGCATGGCAGGAAGTCGTTGCGCTCGCCGAACACTTGAACGCCAGTGTCTACCAGGATCCCATCGCTTCCCGCTGGACCTTCCGGCGCACTCATCCCCTGTTTCGCGGCGGTCTTTTTCCCGCGCAGCAACCGCTGGCTGAGCAATTGGCCGAGCACGACACCGTCGTCGTTTTGGGCGCGCCGGTCTTTCTCTACTACGCTTATGTTCCTGGCAACGCCATCCGCCCGGGAACCAAGCTTTTTCAGATCACGAATTCTCACTCTGACGCGGCTTCTGCAATAACTGGGGCGAGCATTGTCGGCAACATCGCTATTGCAGCTCAATACATTCGCGGCCGAGTCAGACATCGGCAAACTGCAGCACCTGCTCCTCAAACCAAACCAACCGAACCCAAGCCGGAACATCCCATCACTCCGGCTTACCTCTTTAGTATTCTCAACCGGCTCCTGCCGCCGCATGCCGTAATCGCGGAAGAGTGCCCTTCGTCGAAGGGAGACCTCGACCGCTACATTCAGTTGGATGAACCAGGCTCTTTCTATTCCGTTCGCAGCGGCATTCTGGGATTCGGCCTCCCTCTGGCGGTTGGGCTGCAGATGGCCAATCCGAAGCGCCGAGTCATTTGTCCTGTGGGCGACGGCTCCGCTCAATACTCGATTCAGGCTCTGTGGACCGCGGTCCAGCACAACTTGGCTGTTATTTTCATCGTGCTGCGAAACAACGACTATTCGGCCTTACGGGGATTTCGGGATTTCACCAACGTCGGCCCCAACGTTCCCGGCATTGAAATTCCAGGAATCGATACGGCGAAGATTGCGCAAGGCTACGGTATGCCGGCAGCGGAGGTAGATCGCCCGGAAGATCTCGTCCCTGCTCTGACGCAGGCGCTGGCGGCGAAGGGTCCGTACTTGATCAGCGTCAACGTTCAGAAAGGCGGCCAAACTACCTTTGGAATGGACCGCTCGGTCAGTCCGCCGAACTATGGATAATTCCGAAACCCGGTTGTTCAGAGAAACTGTCATCGAACTTGCCATTCCGACCCTGAGCGGCGAAGGCGGAGGAATCCCTACCCCGCACTGGGAGCCGCTTTCCGCCTGCTCCGGTTCCGGTGCATGACTCGAGGGAGAGAGTCAAGAAGTCAAAACTTGAAACCCAGTCTCTAATTCTAGGAACGCCTGCTAGGCCTTGCTTGAGCGTGTGGGCACGCGAGCCTTGTCGGCTGGCGCTTTTGGCGGTGTTAGCCGAACTAGGGAGCGGCTGCCCACGCGAATGAATTCTAACTCGCGGGCGGCGAGCAGGGCGTTCAGCGCCTCCTTGATTCGAGCGCGCGCGACGAAGTGGCCGAAGAAGCTTTCCAGTTCCTGCTGATCGGCGGCGACGACGCAATCCAGATACTTGGTGAGCAAGGCGGAGAGCGCTTCGGCGACGGAGAGGCCGATGCCTTCGCGGACGGCGTCGGGCGACCAGCGGTAAAGCACATCCCAGAACGAGCCTTCGGCGGGATTGTAGTCGACGCGCGTGATGCGAAGTTTGGCGCCCAGTTCGCCCAGGGCATGATCGAGCGCGCCGAAAGATACACTGCCGCCAAGCACCTCCTGCAACTTTTGCTTGGAGATGGGGCCGCCGCGTTGAATCGCCGCGAACGTGTCACAGGCTAGCTGCGAATATTCCGAACGCTGGCCGTACTCCGGTGCTTGCTTTGGATTGCGCTCTCCTGCCAAAGCATAGAAATAGGGAAAAATAGAGCCCGCGACCAGGAAGGCATTGTTCTCGCCGAAGAGATTACCTTCGTAGGCATCGCGCTCGCGCAGCAGCCGGACCATCAGTTCGGTGGCTTCCTGAGCCCGAGTGTCTTCGAATGCCTGCTGCCACATGGGAAGTTGCTGGTCTGACCCCACCCACGCTCCAATAAAAGTAGGCGCGAGAACCGCCGGGCGAAGCGGATACATCAGGCAGAACCCAACCGACTCGATGAAGGCACGAGCCTGGTCGAGCGTGCGCACGGTGGATCCGTCGAGATGCCATTTGGCACGGCGAAGTTGATCGAGGTCGAGCATAACAAGCAGCACTTGGCACCTAGCATTTAGCACTTAGCCACCCTTGGTTCTTCGTGGCCCAACACGAGCCCGATTGGCCAAATGCTAAGTGCCAAGTGCTAAGTGCCTCTTTAGATTCTCTTAAACGCCTTCTGAATGTCCTTTAAAGAGTATCGCAGAACTACCGGCCTGCCGTGCGGGCATGCAATCGGGCATTCGGTTTTGGATAGCTCGGCTAGGAGCCATTCCATTTTGTTTTGCTCCAGAGGCATGTTGACCTTGATAGCCGCATGGCAGGCGATGGAGGCGGCGATGCGGGTGCGAATCTTCTCCAGGTTCAGGCTCTGATCTTCACGGGCGAACTGCTCCAGCAGTTCGTGCAGCATGCGCTCGATTTGCGGGGCGTCAATTCCAGCGGGCGCTACTTTTATGGCGATGCTGCGCGCGCCGAAGGGCTCGGCTTCGAAGCCGTTCTGGTTAAGCTCGCCCGAGATTTCGCTGAACACGGCTTGCTGCGCGGGAGTTAGTTCGAGCAACAGCGGCATCAGCAGACGCTGGCTTTCGACTTTCTGGGCTGCGCGTTGCTTCAGGATTCGCTCGAACAAGATGCGCTCGTGCGCTACGTGTTGATCGACGATCCAGAGGCCTTCGTGATTTACCGCCAGAATGAACGACTCGCGCACTTGTCCCAGCGGCTTGAGAGAAGCGAGGGAAGGCGCGATGTCTTGGGCGTCAGAGGCGACCTCTGGCTCGTCCGCAATGGGAGGCGCGCAAGCGTCGCCCGGGACGGCTTCTTGCGGAAGCCGCGCCATTGCAACCGCGGCGTTGGCCTCGACGGTGATGGCGCTGGCGCCATCGAACTGAATTCTTTCGGTCACCGGTGGCAGAACTGGTGGTTGGAGGGCGAAATCCGGCGGCGCCGAGCGCGGATTCAGAGCGCGCCACGCTGCAATGTCCACCATAGCGCCCCGCGAACCGGGCGTGAGCGACGGACTGGCGGTCGGGTGCGCGTCAATTTCCATGGTGAATTGGGGGACTGGGCGGGCCTTCATCAAGGCCGCGCGCACCGAGTCGCGTACGAAATCGTGGACTACACTCTGTTGCCGGAAGCGGACTTCGGTTTTTGAAGGATGGACGTTCACGTCCACTTCGCCGCTGGGCAATTCGAGAAATAGCAGCACTACAGGATAGACAGTTGGCGGAATTATGTTGCGGTAGGCTTCGGTGAGGGCGTGTTGGATCAGGCGGTCGCGGATCAGGCGTCCGTTGACGAAGACATAGATCGAGTTGCGGTTTAGTTTTTGGATTTCGGGTTTGGAAGTGAAGCCGTGGGCGCGGAGATCCCCGAAGTCCGTTGCGTCTTCCTTTTCTTCCGTGCCTTCGGCACCTTCGCGGACAGGAGTGTCCGCTCCACATGAGTTGTCCTGCTCGATGCTTTGCCTCCATGGCGGAGGTTGCGGCAGGCCTATGCGCTCCAGCGGCTGCGCGGCGGCGATTGGAATCAGTTGGTCCAGGACTTCTTTGCCGAAGATTTGATAGACGCGCTCGCTGTATCCCGCTACCGGCGGGGCAACCAGCACGGCGTTGGTGGCCGAGTGCAGCTCAAAATGCTTGTCGGGATGGGCCAGAGCGTAGTGGGTCACCAGCGACGCTATGTGGGAAAGCTCGGTGGACTCGGCCTTCAGAAATTTCTTGCGCGCAGGGATGTTGAAAAACAAATCGCGAATGGTAATCGAAGTCCCGGCGGGGAGGCCGGCTTCTTCCACTTTGAAAATCTTGCCGCCGTTGATTTCGACGATCGTGCCGGAGTCTTGCTCGGGGGCGCGGGTTTCGAGGTGCAGGCGGCAGACCGAGGCGATCGACGGCAGGGCCTCGCCGCGGAATCCTAGAGTCGCAACGCTGAGGAGGTCCTCGGCGTTATTGATCTTGGAGGTGGCGTGGCGCTCGAAGGCGAGGAGAGCGTCGTCGCGCACCATGCCACAGCCGTTGTCGGTTATCTGAATCAGCTTCTTGCCTCCGGCTTCGATTTGAATTTTGATGCGTGTGGAACCGGCGTCCAGGGCGTTTTCCAGGAGCTCCTTCACGACTGAGGCAGGGCGCTCGACGACCTCGCCGGCGGCGATCTTGTTGGCTACGTGTTCAGGGAGGACGTGGATGCGGCCCATGGGTTAAATTCTTGGATCTAGGTGCCAGTTGTTAGCTGTCAGCTCTCAGTTCTTAGTGACCAGGATCAGTTTGGCAGATGGCGGGTAGGAAGGCAAAGTTAGACTCTTACAGGATTTTCTTCACCTGAATTCCCAGTTCTTTCAACTGGGCCTCGCTTACCGGAGTAGGCGCATCCACCATCAAATCGACGGCCCGTGCGGTCTTGGGGAATGGAATCACTTCGCGCAAGCTTTCCGCTCCAGCGAGAATCATCACGATGCGGTCCAAACCCAGGGCGATGCCGCCGTGCGGGGGCGTGCCATACTCCAGTGCTTCGAGGAAGAAGCCGAAGCGGGCGCGCGCTTCTTCGTCGCTCATGCCCAAAGCCTGGAAGATTTTGCTCTGAATGTCCTGGCGGTGAATGCGGATGGAGCCGGAGCCCAGTTCGGTGCCGTTGAGCACGACGTCGTAGGCCAGCGCGCGAATCTCTCCGAGCGGAGACTTGGGGTCGTGTACGGTATCGATGTTGGCTTCGAGCTTGGCCATGTCCTCTTCATGCAGCGAGGTGAAGGGATGGTGTGCAGGATTCCAGCGCTTATCGGTCTTGTCCCACTCGAACATGGGGAAATCGGTGACCCAGAGAAAATGAAACTCCTTTTTGGAAAACACCCCGTGCTTGGCAGCGTATTTCTGCGCCAGGTCGAGGCGGAGGAAGCCGCACTTCTCGCAGAAATGCTGCAGGCTCTGATCGGCTACGCCGGGGACTTCCGGCTTATGCAGAGCCCCCGCCAGCAGCCAGAGATCGTCGGGCTCGACTTGCGCAAAGCTCAGGGCTTTTTCCGAGATGGACGGATAGTCTTTGGCGAAGCGCTTGGGATCAGTCATCAACTGCACGAACGACGGGCCCTGCACATGCTGATAGGCGCCGTAAGTACCGATGGTGCGGCGTTCGGTGCCGGAAATGTCCCCGGCCTTGGGGATGCGAATCAGTTGCAGCGGCAGTTCTTTTCTGATCCTGAACTTGGAGGCGAGTTCCTCCAATTCTTCCGGAGTTAGCGCTTGGCGAATATCCACCATGGCGGGCAATCGCATGTCGGGCTTGTCGATGCCATAGAGGCGCAGCGCCTGGTCGTAGGTCATTCGGAGGAACGGCGTTTTGATGTCATAGCCCGCGGCCTGGAATGCGGCAGTCAGAAATCCCTCGACCACTTCGTACACCTGCTCGGGCTGCGGATACGTCATCTCCAGGTCGATCTGGGTGAACTCGGGCTGGCGGTCGGCGCGCAGGTCTTCGTCGCGGAAGCAGCGCACGATCTGGAAATATCGCTCGAAGCCGGAGATCATCAGGATTTGCTTGAACATTTGCGGCGACTGCGGCAGGGCATAAAAGCTTCCCGGCTGAACGCGGCTGGGAACCAGGTAGTCGCGCGCGCCTTCGGGGGTAGAGCGCGTCATGAAGGGGGTTTCGATTTCCAGAAAACCGTGCGCGGAAAGGTAATCGCGAATCGCTTTGGCGACTTTGTGCCGTAGTCTCGATGTTGAACTGCATGGCCTCGCGGCGCAGGTCGATGTAGCGATACTTCAGGCGCATTTCTTCATTGGGGAGAACGCTTTCGCCGGGCAGGAATGGCGGTTGTTTGGATTCGTTGAGCAGGCGGAGTTCGTCTACCACCAGTTCGACTTCGCCGGTGGGAATGGCCTTATTGAACGTCGAGGCATCGCGCTGCTTAACGGTTCCGGTGACGGCGATGACGTACTCATTACGCAGCAGACCGGCTTTTTCGTGCGCAGCGGGATTGAGTTCTTTGTTTAGGACGACTTGGGTCACGCCAGTGCGGTCGCGCAGGTCGATAAAAATCAAGCTGCCGAGATCGCGGCGGCGGTTGACCCAGCCCATGAGCACGGCTTTTTTGCCGGCGTCGGAGGAACGGAGCGCGCCACACATGTGAGTACGTCGTAAGTCGCCTAGAAAATCGAGCAAGTTGTGCCCTTCAGTCGCGGAATTAGGATCGGAAACCGAATTAGCGGATTATAAACAGAGGCGGATTGGGCTCCGACGGAGACGCGGGTTGCTGCCGGAGATAGCATCGCATACCCAATTAACCGGGACCACGAAGGTTCACCAACGCTGAACGCAACAGTCGCTACTTCGTCTTGGTGGCCTTGCCTTCCATCACGGTGGACCAGTTGGTTCCATCCGGCGACAGCTCAAACTTGAAAGTGTAGGAGGTTGGAGTCAGCACCTTCACCGAGTAGCGGCCTTTCATGGTCTGACCGCCCATATTCTCGTCACTGTTCCAGGTCCAGTTATCGCCATCGACGCTGGCGGTGGAGTTCTCTGTTTGGCCGTCGCTGGCGAAGGAATGATAGGTATAGGTCTTGGCATTCGAGTCATACCCGATGACGGCAAGGGCGGTGCCCTCTCCCATCGGGCTTTTGTAGGTCTCGTGCGCCTGCACGAAAAAACCGCCGGGAAGCCACTCGTCGGTTTCCGATCCAGTAAATTTGCCGCCAGGGCCCATGGGCCCTGACTTCATTTCGCCGTCCAGGGTCCAGGCGCCGACAAAATAGTCGAGTTTCTTATGTTCCGGGCCCGGCTTTGGGGTGGGCATTTGAGCGCCGGCGAAGATCGACGCGAGGATAAGCACCGCCGCTGCGAAAACTTGGGATGATGTGCGCTTCATTGTGGATTCTCCTGACAGACTTTAGTCGCGGTGTCATAGTAGGCTGGGGCGATCCAGCTCGTCAATCAACGCACGCAGTTGTGGAAAAAATATGACGACGCGTTTCCCGCAGCGTAAGCAATACCACTGCCGGCAGTCCGCGGGCGAGGGCGCCCGCGCCACATTGTTGAAGGGTTACTTCGCGGTGACTAGGGAATGGGTAATGGCGTGAACCGAAAGAGCGATACGGTTCTGCACGCCCACCTTCCGCATCAGCTTGGCCACGTGAGCCTTGACGGTACGCTCTTCAATGCCGAGAGCGGCGCCAATTTCTTTGTTGGAGCGTCCCGCAACGAGCATTTCCAGAACTTCCTTTTCGCGGTCGGTAAAGGTTACGCGGCCGGCGGGAAAGATGCGTCCGGGAGCCGAACTGACCCGCTCGATGAACATAGATAGAACTTTTCGCGGGGCCCACACCGAGCCCTGGTTCACGATGCGGATGGCTTGCACAAATTCCTTGGGCGAAGCGGCTTCGTCCACATATCCCTTGGCGCCGGAGGCAATGGCCTTGAGGATGGTTTCTTCGTCCATGCCGGAGCCGGTCACGATGATGCGCAGGTCGGGGCGGGTGGCCTTCAGGCTGGCCATCAGGTCGAATAGATTGTGCCCGCTGCGGTTGCCAAGCAGCACCAGGTCGATACCCTGCAAGTTGCTGATATCAGGCAAAGAAGAGGAAATCAACTCAAAATCGGGTTCGGAGTCGAACAGGGCCCGAAAACCAACAAAACGCAAGGGATCGCTTTCGACCACAGCAATACGAATGAGCGGTCTCTTAGCCACGGCTGGTTTCATAGTCTTCCTGACTTGAAGAACTGCGGTTAGCATACCCGCATATCGGCTGGAATGAAAAGGTTGGTAACGAATTGGCAATTACGGGGGTAACATGGGAGGCACGGTACGGAAGGCGGCACGAATGAGAGAGTCCGGTAGGGGTGTGAGATTGCTTGCAGCGGTGATTCTGGCGGGCACATTGTTGTCAGCGCAAACGGCGTATCAGCCGAAGTTTAAGGGGGATCCGGCGCGCTCGGAGTCGGAAGCGGGGGCCCTGGGTTACATGCGCACGGTGCTGCGGGCGCAGCGCCAATACAAACAAAAATACAGCCACTATGCGACTTCGCTTATGGCCCTGGTTCACACCGGCTCGTTTACACGGCGCATGGTGGCTACGGATCGAGGAGATTACACGGTCAGCTTTCGTCTCCGTAAGGATGTAAAGGATCCAAAGAATAAGGATGCCTTCGAGTTGGCGCTCACGCCGAAGCAGCTCGATGCGGAGCATCGGTCTTTTTATGCGCAAGAGGACGGCATAATCCACGCCGAAGAAACCAAAGCCGCTGACGAGGACTCGCCCGAGGTGAAGTGAGGAGGATTACGCATGGGCCTGCTTAGGTGCCGGGTTTGACCTCTGCGACTTTGCCATTCCGGTAAGTGACGGTGATTGGCTTGCCGCCATTCGCGTAGTCGACGGTTTTATCCAGGTCGTCGGCATCTTCTGGAGTACCGAAACCGACGGCGAAACTCACCTGTAGTTCGTTCATCCCCGGCTTGACTTCGTGTTTGTCGATGCTCTGCCACACGTCGGCGGACCAGTGTTTGTAGAGGTCGTGCGGGTCCTGGATGAAGAGCATGTCGTCGGAATAAATGTGGTAGTCGTCGTCTTTTTTTGTACCGATGGGAAAGGCGTAGGTCTTGCCGTCCTTCTCAAATAGGGCCATCAGTTGCTGCTGGTCGGGCACTTTGGGCGTGAGGTCGAGGACGACTTTCTTGATCTCCAGCTTCTCGATGGGCTGAAGTTTTCCCGCCTCGTGGGAAAAATTGGTGCGGCGCCGGGCTGAGTCATAGGGATAGTAGGTAGAGCTGTAGCCCAGCTTCACCCAAACCGGCTGCTGGGTTAGATCCTGCGCCGACTTCAGGTCATAGGGGCGCAGCTTCTTGGGCGTCACGTAATAGTCGGGATTCAGCGGCGGCGGTGCGGGCTTGGGCTTGGCTTCGGCGACGCTATCGGCGTGGCGTTCGTAGAGGATGTAGCCGGTGCGCGCGGCGGTGAGAACAACGCCCAGCAGCAAGGTGATTTGCAGTTTGCGTTTGCTGTCGGAATCCATGGGGTGTTCTTTTACTCTAGCAGAAGTGTGTATGCTCTCAATGTATCTGCTGGGCCTTTCTCTGCGGCCTTCGCGGAGAAAGGCGCATCCACTCTCAGATCCGCGACCCTGCCATAGCGCGTCGTGGTGAGTTAAACTTGAATGCTGAGGACATACGCCATGCCCGCCCTTACTCAAGACGAAGTCACCAGCGCTTTGAAGCAGTGCTACGATCCGGAGATTCCGGTGAACATCGTCGACCTGGGACTGATCTACGACATTCGCTTCGAGCCCGCTGCCGAAGAAAAGCAGGACGTGACCGTGGACATGACGCTCACCTCGCAAGGCTGCCCGGCGCACGTCATGATCGGCGAGCAGGTGAAGGCGCGCGTGGAGCAACTGCCGGGCGTCCGCAATGTGACGGTGAATGTGGTCTGGACCCCGCCCTGGGGCCCGGAGCGGCTGAGTCCGGAGGCGCGGAAGCAGTTGGGGATTGAGTAGGGACGTATCGCGTTTCTGCAGTATCCCGATTCCGCCACAGTTCGTCCGGAGTGTCCATAGATCGCTTTGTAGAATTAGAAGAGACACGGGGCTACGACCGCTTGGACCGAGCGATTTGGTCTCGTAGTTCAGCTTCCTTGCCGCTGTCGAGCAGATGCAGCGCTGAGCACTGCTCAAGTGCAGCGGCGGTGTTTCCCAGCTTTAAGTGTGCGAGACCGATCGAGAGGTGTGTGTCCGGAATGCCGGATCGAAGGTCAAGCGCCTTCTGGAAGCTGGTGAGAGCATCATTGTATTGGCCCATTTTCGCGTAGAGTTCTCCCAAATTGTGCCAGGTTTCAGGAGTGTCAGGTCTAAGGCTCAAAGCGTGTTCGTATGCTTCCAGGGCTGCGGTATCCTCGTCCTTGGCGGCAAACGATAACCCGAGCACGGCGTAAGCCTCTGCGTTGTCGGGCTCGATGGCTAGAGCCTTGTTCTCGAATTCAATGGCCTCGCGGTACTCCCGAAGATGAAAATGAAATAATCCGATGTTGTAGTAAGCACCGGCGAAGTCGGGAATTAATTCAATCACTTTCTCATAAGCACAAAGCGCTTCTCGAAACCGGCTCGCTTGGCCGAGCGCCCAACCGAGACTCACGTGAACGGGTGCCTCGTTGGGTTTCAGCTCGATGACTCGCTGCCAAACAGGAATTGCTTCTTCGTATCTCCCGAGCTTCGCGAGTAGCACACCGAAGTTGACCAACGCAGTCGCGTCATTCGGACTGAGACTGATAGCCGTGCGATACGCGTCAATTGCGCCGTCATTCTGCTGCAATGCTTCATAGGCGAGAGCCAGATTGTAAAAGGCGTCTGCAAAGTCGGGTCGCAGCTTGATCCCTTCGAGATACGTAGCAACCGCTTCGTGAAAACGTTTGTCACTGTAGTAGGCTAATCCTAAGCAGTATCGGGCATCGGGATAATCAGGTTTCAGTCTGATGCATTCTTCAAGCTGCTCCCTTGCCTCTGTACTCCTTCCGAGTTCGTGCAAAACTAGCCCAAGGTGATAGTGCGAGTCGGCGTGAGCGGGATCGAGTCTTATTGCGGTGCGCAGAGGTTGTTCAGCTTCCTCGTACTTCTCTAGATTGAACAATGCCCAGCCCATCCCGAAATGCCCCTCAGCTGCTTTCGGATCGAGTTTTGCTGCTTCCTCATAGGCATCGAGCGCCTTTTCCATCTGCCCGAGTTGTGCCAAGGCAGAGGCAAGCGGCCCCTGATAAGCGATCTCAGCTTTCAGTCTTGGCTGAATGCGGAACGCCCTATTTAACTCTTCCAGGGCCAATTGAGGTTTTCCAAGATAAACAAACAGCCGACCGAGTTGCGCGTGCGCATAGGCGGAATCGGGCTTTATCTGCAAAGAGTGGTCATAGGCTTTGACTGCCTCTTCATATTGGTTCAGAGCGCTATGGCAATACCCAACGTAGTTGAGGGCGTAAACGCTGTTCGGAGACAGGGACAACGCACGGTGAAAGCAGCGCAGAGCTGAACGGTAATCGCTCTTGTTCGCCTTTCTGCGACCGAGCCACGACCACCACCTGGCTTTTAGCCATGTTGTTGACATTGGGCACGGTCAGCTTAAACGCAGAAGCGGGTCGTCGGTTAAAAAAACACCGGCCCACTAGTTTACCTATTGACTAATGCATTCATAAGGATGAGCTTCAGTAAATCGTGTACCCCGGCGCGGGCGTCCTCAGTTCAGGCTTTGACGCCATCAGCAGCAGCGCGCCCATCCGTTTGAACGCTCGCAAGTCCTCCAGGCTATTGAACGATTTCGTCTGGTAGTCGTCCGGGGTGGGCGTGTCGTCGGGAATGCGGCGGGCTTCTACGTTTTCGAAGGCGTGGCGCTTCAGCAGGTCTACGTACTCGGCTTCGGAGCGCACGTGGACCGGGACCTTCAGCTTGTCCACCCACTGCAGCGAGTAGGGATTGTCTTTATACAGATTGATGAGAATGAACAGGCGGCCGTGCGGCGCCATTACGCGGAAGAGTTCGGCCAGGGCGCGATCCTGATCGGCGTAGTAGTAGAACGACTCGACTGACAAAACTTTGTCGAAGAAGTTTTCCTCCCAGGGAAGCTGCTGCGCCGAGCCCCAGACGTAGAGAATGTTGTCGAAGTCTTTGGAGGCGCCACGGGCGCGGCGAATCATTTCATCGGAAACGTCCAGGCCGACCACCTGGCCAAAGCCTTCGGGGCCGTCGGCTACCAGGCGCGCCAGCAGGCGCGTGGCCCAGCCCGCGCCGCACCCCAGATCGAGCACGCGCTCGCCGGGACGCAGGTCCATCAGGCGAATGGTTTTTTCGGTGATATCGAGATGATGATGCTCCATCTTCTCGCCTTCGCCGGCTTCGGCCCAGCGGTTGAATTCGGATTGCAGGCGGTCGTCGGGAGTGGGTTTGTCGGGCACGGTTTTTCCTGGGACACGACGGTACAACCACAGGGGACACAGGGGAGCACAGGGGGCCCCCTTTCCCTGGGCTGACTCTCCCTAAGGTACACGAAGGATATGCTACATTTTCGTCCTGATGGGACCAAGCCCGCAATCTTCCGAGGAGACTAAGGCGGAGCCGTTGTATTGCCCGCGGTGTGCCGCGGAAGTCACCGATCCGCTCACCTGCGGCGATTGCTCGGCGGTAATCTGCCGGCGCTGCGGCACGCCGCTGGAATCGCCAGACGAGTTGGGGATGGGATAGCGGTCGCAGGACCGTAGACGTATCGGAAGATCGTGGCTTGGCGCTCTCGTCCACCTATCCTGAAATCACCTAGGAGGCTGCCTGCTCGCGAGCGGCGTGTCTATCTCCGAAGCGGAGGACCCTAACCGGCCTAAGCGGGTAATGGGCTTCCGCGACCTGGTGCTGTTCTACGTGGTCACCGGCGTCAGCCTGCGCTGGATTGCGACGGCGGCGGCCGCCGGTCCCAGTTCCATTGTTATTTGGGTTGGAGCGTTTCTCGCGTTCTATGTGCCGCTGGCGCTCTCGGTAATCGAGCTTTCCTCACGCTATCCCAATGAAGGCGGGCTGTACGTGTGGAGCAAGCGCGCTTTCGGCGACTTTTCCGGATTCATGTCGGCCTGGACTTACTGGACCAGCAATCTCCCCTACTTCCCTGCTGTGCTTTATTTCGCCGCCAGCAATGCGCTTTTTCTGCGGCAGGGCGCGTGGGGGCATTTGTCGGCCAGCCCGCGGTTCTACATTATTTTTTCGCTGCTCACGCTGGCGCTTGCCACACTTCTGAATATCGTGGGCCTCGATGTTGGCAAGTGGCTGCATAACGTGGGCGCGCTGGCGATGTGGATTCCGGTGGTCATCATCATCGTGCTGGGAGCGGTGGCGTGGCATCGCTATGGCGCCGCGACTTCGTTTACGGGCGCGGCGTTGGTCCCACGGATGCATTTGAATGACATTATTTTCTGGTCGGTGCTGGCGTTTGGTTTCGGGGGATGCGAGACCGCGTCGTTTATGGGTGAAGAAATCAAGAACGCGCGGCGGGCTATTCCGATCGCGCTGCTGGTGGGTGGGCTGATCGTGGCGCTGTGCTACATCCTGGGGACGGTCGCAGTTTTGCTGGCTATACCGTCTTCGGACGTCAGCAATTTGCAAGGCTTGATGCAGGCGATTGCCAGCACGGCGAATCGCGTTGGCTTTGCGGGATTGATTCCTCTTGCAGCTTTTTTGATTGCGCTGAGCAATGTGGGAGCGGCGGGAGCTTATCTGGCGGCCACGGGACGCCTGCCGTTTGTCGCGGGCATCGATCACTTTTTGCCGGAGGCGTTTGGGAGGCTGCATCCGCGCTGGCGGACGCCCTGGGTTGCTCTGCTTACGCAGGCGGTGCTGGGAGCGGTGTTCATTTTTCTGGGACAGGCCGGCACAACCGTGAAGGGTGCCTACGATGTGATGGTGAGCATGACGGTGATCACGTACTTCATACCTTATCTGTATTTGTTTGCGGCGATGATCCGATTGCAGCGCGAACCGGCGGGCGCGGATGTGATTTGTGTGCCGGGAGGTTCTTTGGTTGCGAACACGGTGGCTGTCATTGGCTTTGCGGCGACTTCGCTGACGATTGTGCTGTCCTTGATTCCGCAGCCCGATGAGGTGAACAAGCCGCTGGCAGTGTTGAAAGTGGTGGGAGGGTCGGGGTTGCTGGTGGGGATTGGAGCGTGGATTTATTGGATGGGAAAGAAAAGGAAAAACACGTAGGCACGGACGCCTTCGTCCGTCGGCAGGGCGCAGCCCTGACTGGTTTGCTTTCATGACTGCTGAGCTTCGCTCACGCGGTGGACGGGCGAAGGCGCCCGTCCCCACATCGGCACATATAGCCCCTCGCTACACAGGCACCACGGTCTTTCTCGGGGGATTGAAGAACGGCAGCTTTGCGACCATCGCGGTCACTCGCTGGTGCACCGCTTCGATCGTAATCTCCATTTTCAATTTTGTACCTAGTCGGGAGTGCTCCGTCTCCACACTAGCTAGCGCAATCATCTTTTTCAGCAGCGGAGACCAGGTGGTGGTTGTGGCTTTCCCTACTTGCTTCTCGCCCACGTACACCGGGACCGCGACACGCGAGGCTTGGCTCGGCGCGGCGGGAGTGAGGCCGAACTTTTCGTAGCGGGCTTCTACTTCCGTCCAATCGATTTCCAAGCCGACCAACTGCCGGGCAACGCCGTTCTTCTGGTCCTGCAATAACGCCGAGCGGCCGATGAAGTTTTCTTTCTCCAGATGCACCATGCGGCCGAAACCCAACTCGTAGGGCGAATATTTCTGCGACGGAATCAGCGCCTTTTTGCTGCTGGTGTAATCGACCTCGATTAGCAACAGGCCGGCTTCGACGCGGGCTACATCGAGCGCTAGCATTCCGGCGGGATGAATGTCGAAGTGCTTGCCCTTATCCATAAGTGCGTCCCAGACTTTGACCGCATCGTTCCACGGTACCCAGACTTCGTAGCCCAGGTCGCCGGTGTAGCCGGTGCGGGAAATGTCGACGGGCACGCCGGCGAGCTTGCCGCTCGTCATGTGGAAGTATTTGAGGTTGGCGATATCGGCCTCGGCGACCGCCTTCAGCAGCTTGCCTGAAGTCGGGCCTTGCAGCGCCAGCGCGGCGATCTCCTCGGAAATATCTTCGATCTGCACCTCCATGTTGAGGCCGTTTTGGGTGAACCAGCGCAGGCTGGGATCGGCGGCAGTCCAGCGGTAGGCGTTTTCGGCGAGGCGGGTGATGGTGCCATCGTCGATGACCTTGCCCTGCTCGTCGCACCAGCAGCAGTAGATCACCTGGCTGACGGCGACTTTGTCGATGTCGCGGGTGATGACGCGGTTCACCAGTTTGGTCGCGTCTTTGCCGGTGACCAGATATTTGTAGAGCGGCGTGATGTCGATGAGCGCGGCCGCGTTGCGGATGGCGTTGTACTCGTGCTCATGGTGAACTTCGTAGACGCTGACGGTGTAGTATCCCGACCACTCGCGGTAGTTGAGGCTGTGGCAGAGGGGAAAAGTCCTCTCGTGAAAAGCGGTTCCAATAGGCAATTTGGATCCTCGTCTGACGCTGTTGAGCGGCGGGAAGCCATCCGTCCGAACGATGGATTATAAGCAGCCCCGTGATCGGACGACAACTCACGAAACCATCAGCTCTTCGTTATGCCGTTGAATTAGCTGGCTTCCAGGAAAGTCGACCTTCCTTGCCGGGATAGGCCGCCTCGTCCTTGTGCATCCATTCAAATTCGACGGTTACCTCCAGTTTCGCTTGCCGGGCCAGGCCGAGAACGTTAAGCCACGCATGCTCAGAGGACACGTTCTGTATCGAAGCACCAATTTCGGCAACATAGTGGTAGCCTTTTTTCTTTTCCTCAGAGCTCGGACATGTCCAATCAAAACATTTGACTTAGAGACTTTCCGTAACATTTCGAGAGAACCCACACTTAGAAGAGCTTCTATATGTGCGGCATGGACTAGGTTGTTCCAGCCAGTCGCTGGGCGGCGCCCAAATCGTGCACGTAGCAGACGCGTGTGCCTGAGATCCGGCGGCGTGTCCCCTCTAAAATCGCGGATCTCCGAATGTCTTGAATCCCTCTGAACCGCAGTCACAGGAAACTCGGGATGGCCCATACCGGCTTCGCAGTAGCGTAAGACTGAGTCCAGCGCTTCGTCCGCCGGGATTCCTCGACCACCGAAACGAGCTAGTATCTGTGCAATCTCCGCCAAGACCTTCGGCGATGATACGTCTTTGCCCTTGCTCTTAGCCAGATCAACAAGGGCCTGCTCTGCTGCAACGCGAGGGCTATACAGTTGCAGGGCTGCTTTTTGAAGTCGCTCAAGGTTGGACTCGGATATTTCGATCACGGGCATTTGGCCTCCTCCTTCAATAATCAATTGATATTCTATATGATTTTCACTTGATGTCAAGCGTGCAACACCTTGATTTTTGCGCCAAGAGCGAATGGACCCGAGTTTGCACTCGGCACAGAGACGGTTCGAAACTACGCTCAAAGTGAGTCCCCTCACATCGACCGCCGGAATCTGATAGCTTGGTGCGTCCTGCCCCGGTGAGCTGTGATCCACGCAGACAGCAAATTGTCTTTTCGCGATTACCTTATGTTTCCAGAAGGTTAGGAGCCGAGAGCCAGTGCCAGTTTCCATCAAATACGACGTAATCGTGATCGGTGGCGGGCACAATGGCCTGGTTAACGCCGCTTATCTTGCGCGTGCGGGAAAGAAAGTTCTCGTGCTGGAGCGGCGGTATGTGCTCGGCGGCGCCGCGGTCACGGAAGAAGTCTTCCCTGGGTTCAAGTTTTCTGTTTGCTCCTATGTGGTTTCGCTGCTGCGGCCGGAGATCATTCGTGACCTCGATCTTCCTCGTCATGGGCTGGAGATTCTGCCGCTCGATGGCACCTTTACGCCCATGGCCAGCGGCGACTACCTGTGGCGGGTGAATGATCACGGTCGGACGCATCGCGAGATTGCGCGGCACTCCAAGCTGGACGCTGAGGCTTACGACGAATTTGGCAAGTCGATGCAGGCGATGTGCCGGTTTGTAAAGCCGATTCTCGGCATGGTGCCGCCCGATCCCGCGACTTTGAATCCCAAGGAGTTGATGAAGTTGCTGTTCATCGGCAAGCGGTTTCAGGGGCTTTCGAGCGAAGACAAGTACAACCAGGTGCAGTTGATGACCATGAGCGCCATCGACTTCCTGGATCAGTGGTTTGAGACCGATGTGCTCAAGGCCACCATGTCAGCCTCGGGAATTATTGGGACGTTTCTCGGCGTGCGCTCGCCGGGGACCGCTTACGTTCTGCTGCACCACTACATGGGAGAAATCGACGGCGCGTTTCGCTCCTGGGGATTTGCGCGCGGCGGCACCGGCGCGATTTCGAACGCGATTGCCGATGCGGCGCGTGAAGCGGGAGTTGAAATTCGCATGCAGGCACCGATTGCCAAAATCGTCGTCAAGAATGGCAAGGCTACGGGAGTGGCGCTGGGCAATGGCGATGAGATTTATGCGGACGTCATCTCGTCGAGCGTCGATCCGCGGCTTACGTTTATCAATTTCATCGAGCCTAGCGCCCTGCCTTCAGATTTCCGAGAAGAAGTACAGCGATACAAGTTTCGCGGATCTTCGGGCAAAGTGAATCTGGCGCTGGATGCGCTTCCCGACTTCAAGTGCCTGCCTGGGCCGGGGCCTCACTTGCGCGGGGCGATTTCGATTTCGCCAAGCGTCGAGTACATGGAACGGGCTTACGACGATGCCAAGTACGGCAATTTTTCGCGACGCCCTTACATCGACATGGTGATTCCAACGCTTACTGACACCTCGATTGCGCCGCCGGGGAAGCACATTATGTCGTGCTTTGTGCAGTATGCGCCTTACAAGCTGCGGCCCGGGCTGAACTGGGACGATCAGAAGCAGGCATTCGGCGACAACGTGATTGACACGATTGCCGAATATGCTCCCAACATTAAGGACATCATTCTGCACAAACAGGTGCTCACGCCTTTGGACCTGGAGCGGGATTTCGGGTTGAGTGAAGGCAACATTTTTCAGGGGGAGCTTTCGCTGGAGCAGCTTTTCTTTTTGCGTCCGGTGCCGGGGTATGCGCAGTTTCGTACGCCAATTAAGAATCTTTATATGTGCGGGTCGGCTACGCATCCGGGCGGCGGGATTATGGGCGCGCCGGGGCGGCTGGCGGCGCTGGAGATTTTGAAGGATTTCAAAGGGGCTGCCTAAGAGGCGGTGGTTATTAGTGAGGTCTGTCATGCTGAGCGAAGCCGGGCGGCGCGCGCTTAGCGCGACGCCCGCGAGTCGAAGGACCCGGTGCGGCCGGCAGCGGCACGGACGCTGCAAGGCGTTCTCTTGGTGGCTTGTACAAAGTGCTATGAAAATGCCTTGCATCGCCACTTCCCCTGAACGCGAACGCGGGGTCCTTCGACGGCGCCGGAGCTGCGCTTCGCTTGCTCCGGCTTGCTCAGGATGACAGGTGGATGAGGCGCAGGTAGTCGCAAACTCTGAAGCAGCGGAGTCTTGAGTCTAGACATGGCACGCGACGTAATCATCATCGGCGGCGGGCACAATGGGCTGGTTGCGGCATTCTATCTCGCCAAGGCTGGCTTCAGGCCTCTGGTACTCGAGCGCCGCACTTTGCCCGGCGGGGCTGCTATCACGGAGGAATTTCATCCTGGCTTTCGTTGCTCCATTCTTGCGCACTCGGCGGGGCCGCTGCGGCCCGACATTGTGCGCGACATGCAGCTTGCGAAACACGGGTTGAAGTTGATCACGCCGGACGTCGCTGTCACGGCGCTTTCTCCACAGGGTTGCGCGCTCAGCCTTTACGGTGATGGCAAGAAATCGGCAGAGCAAATTGGCAAGTTCTCTGCGAAGGATGCCTCCGCGTATTTCGAGTTCCAGCAGTCACTCGCCAAAATCGGCCGGGTGATTGGCGATGTGCTGGCCTCGACTCCTCCTGAGATCGATCATCCGACTAAGGGCGACCTGTGGGCGATGCTTAAGACCGGACGCGCCCTGCGCAATCTCGGCAAGAAAGATATGTATCGCCTGCTGCGCTGGGGGCCGATGGCGGTGGCCGACCTGGTGGCTGAGTACTTCGAGACTGAACTCTTGCGCGCGACGATTGCGGCGCGCGGAATCTTTGGAACATTTCTTGGGCCGTGGTCGGCTGGCAGCAGTATGGTCTTGCTCATGCGGGCTGCGGGCGATTCGCATCCCGCTGGTTCCGCGGGTTTCGCAGTCGGAGGCATGGGAGCGATTACGCGAGCGATGGCGTCCGCGGCTAAACAGGCAGGCGCTGAAATTCGCACAGATGCGGAGGCGGTTGAGATTCGCATCAAGGATGGAGCTGCTACTGGTGTGTTGCTTTCGAGCGGCGAGGAAGTCAGCGCGAAGGCCGTCGTTTCCAACGCCGACCCCAAGCGCACTCTGCTGAAGCTGGTCGACCCTACGCATCTTTCGCCCGACTTCGCGATGAAGCTGCAGCACTACCGCATGCCGGGGACGGTGGCGAAGGTCAACCTGGCGCTTTCAGGACTGCCGAGATTCACGGCGTTGAATGGGGGAAACTCCGCTCTGAGCGGGCGCATTCACATTGGGCCGGAGATCGACTACCTGGAGCGGGCCTTTGACGAATGCAAGTACGGTGATTTCTCGCGGCAGCCGTATCTGGAAGTTGCGCTTCCTTCGCTCACTGATCCGTCGCTCGCACCCGCGGGCCAGCACGTGATGTCGATCTACATGCAGTACGCGCCTTTTAAACTAAAAACTGGTGATTGGGAAAGGCAGCGGGTCCCGCTGGGCGATACTGTGGTCAAGACGCTGGCGCAATACGCGCCCAACTTGCCGGAGTTGATTCTGCATCGTCAGATCATCACGCCGCAGGATTTGGAGGATACTTACGGGCTTACCGGTGGCCACATTTTTCATGGGGAGCTGGCGCTGGATCAGTTTTTCACCATGCGACCGCTGCTGGATTGGGCGCGGTACCGGACGCCGATTCGGAATTTATACTTGTGTGGGTCGGGGACGCATCCAGGGGCGGGGTTGACGGGTGGATCGGGGGCGAACGCGGCACGGGAGATAGGAAATGACTTAAAGGCGCGTCGATGATCAATGAGTTACCGCATTCCAGATTTCAGCATGTGTACGCCATCGTGAGAATCAACATTCCCGTAGATCAAGAAAATCCGGGGAACTCCGTTGCTGTTGTCAAAGTATTTCAGTCAAAGATGGCTGCTGATCAGGAGGTTGTCCGATTGAACGAAACTAACAAAGAAAAGGAATGTCGGTACAACGTCCACGTCACCCGGCTGGTCCCATGAAGAAGACTGCTGTACTTCTAATCAGTTGCCCGGACCGCAAAGGCCTGGTCGCGACCATCGCCGACTTCGTCTTTCGGCACGGCGGCAACATCTTGCACGCCGACGAGCACGCCGACGAAGAGTCCGAGCCTGTTTCTGATGCGGGTGGAGTTTGATCCGGCGCAGTTTGATATCAATCTGGCCGACTTTTGCGAAGCACTTCTCTGCCGATTGCCGAGAAATTCGACATGACGTGGCGGCTGGCGCAGTCGAACTACCGGCAGAAGATGGTGATTCTGGTTTCGAAGTACGACCACTGTTTGGTGGACCTGCTCTACCGGCACCAGAGCGGTGAACTGGCCTGCGACATATTCCGCTGATTATCTCCAACCATGCGGACAATCAGGCGGTCGCCGATTTCTATCGTGTCCCTTATGTCGTCGTGCCAGTCGCGAAGGACAATAAGCGTGAGGCGGAAAGCAAGATTCTGGAGTTGATCAAGCAGCACTCAGCGGACTTCGTGGTGCTGGCGCGCTACATGCAAGTGCTGTCCGATGAATTCGTACAGCAATATCCGCAACGCATCATCAATATTCATCACTCTTTTTTGCCGGCCTTTGTGGGAAGCAAACCCTATCAGCAGGCGTTCACGCGCGGCGTAAAGCTGATTGGAGCGACCAGCCACTATGTGACCGAAGTGCTCGATGATGGGCCGATCATTGAGCAGGATGTGGTGCGTATTTCGCACCGGGATTCGCTCGACGACTTGATGCAGAAGGGGCGCGATCTGGAGAAAGTGGTGCTCTCGCGCGCGGTGCGGTGGCATTTGGATAATCGGATTTTGCTGTATGGGAATAAGACGGTGGTGTTTAGTTAGGAAGTAGCGCCGGCATCACGGCGGTGTCTTCGCGAGTCGAGGGCGAGACGCCCACTGGACTGCCGGCGGGACGCCGGCGCTACTTTGCTCGGGCCGCTACGTAAGAGTCAAATTACTTCGCTGCGTTTGCGCAGGAAGGCTGGGACGTCCAGATCTTCCTGCTCGAAGTTCGAGATCATGGCCGTCGCGAATAGTGTCGTGCGACGGGGCCTGGCTGACGGCTAGCCCTTCCTCTTGCGGCTGCGACTGCTCCATCACCATGGGGGTGCGGGGATCGGATTCGCGGCTCGGAAAATCTTCCTCTTCCCGCCCGGTCACGCGAAATTACGTAAGCTCGAGTGCGCCTCCTGATGACGCCGTCGAGCGCCGTCTCCGTCTTTGAAGCCGGTGGCGATGACCGTGATCTTCACCGAGTCCTTCATCTTTTCGTCCAGCACAGCGCCGAAAATGATGTTGGCGTCTTCGTGCGCGGCGCTTTGGATGATGGTGCAGGCCTCCTGGACCTCGGCCAGCTTGAGCGAAGCCGAGCCGGTGATGTTGATGAGAATGCCGCGCGCGCCGTCGATGGCTCCCGGCTTCGAGCAGCGGCGAGGCAATCGCCTTCTGCGCCGCCTCCATGGCGCGGCGGGTGCCGCTGGCGGTCGCCGTGCCCATCACGGCGTAGCCCATGCACGCCATGATCGCCTTCACGTCGGCGAAGTCGCGGTTGATGATTCCGGGGATGGTGATGATGTCGGAAATGCCCTGCACGCCCTGGCGCAGGATGTCGTCGGCGACGCGGAACGATTCGAAGAAGCCTGCGTCCTGCGCGACAGCGAGCAACTTCTCGTTGGGGATCACGATGGTGGTATCGACCGATTCCATCAGCTCCGAGACGCCTCGCTCCGCTTGCTGCATGCGGCGTTTGCCTTCGAACGCGAAGGGCTTGGTCACGACAGCAACGGTGAGCGCGCCCAGTCTCGCTGGCAAGCGAGGCGATGATCGGAGCCGCGCCGGTTCCGGTGCCGCCGCCGAGGCCGGTGGTGACGAAAACCATGTCCGCGCCTTCGAGAGCTTCGATGATTTTGTCGGAGTCTTCGAGCGCGGCTTTGCGGCCGATTTCGGGGCTGGCGCCGGCGCCTAGTCCGTTGGTGAGCTTTACACCCAGCTGAATCTTCATGGGCGCGCGCGACATGCGGAGCGCCTGCAAGTCGGTGTTGGCTACTACGAACTCGATGCCTTCCAGGCCGGCATCGATCATGCGGTTGACTGCGTTGCCACCGCCTCCACCCACACCGATGACCTTGATCTTGGCGTCGTTGCGGGCCTCTTCGTTAAAGCTGATGCGAATGTCGGTCTCTTTTTTCATGTGCGCCGCCGTAAAGTGAATTTGCTTGCCTGATCTCCCGTGTCCGTCATTCCGAGCTGGCCTGGAACCCCTAGACCCTACGCGTACTTCTTGCCGGCCGTAGGGATGCTTCGACTCCGCAGACACTTCGCATTCGCGAAGTTCCTCTCCGCTCAGCATGACAAACATGAAACCCTATGCGCCCTTGCCTACGAACATTCCCTTCAGGCGCGTGCTCCAGCGTTCGTTCTGCTGGCCGCGAGCGATTCGTGCGCGATGTCCGTAGAACACCATGCCAACACCGTCGCGAACTCCGGCTCGGCCAGCGTCGACGGCATCTTGGCTAGCGGCGTCGGCCAGGACAGACGCACCGGGCGCCGCAGCACCGACTCGGCGATGTCCAGGTTCCCGGGCAGGCGCGACGCGCCGCCACTCAGCACGATGCCGCCCGAGCACAGATCGAGCATGCCCGCGTGGCGCAAGTTATCGCGCAGCATCTCGAATAACTCGCGCGCCCGCGGCTCCAGTATTTCTCCCACCATGCGTTGCGAGATCAGCCGCGATGGACGGTCACCCACCGAGGGGACCTCCACTTCGTTGCCTTCGGGAATGAGCGTCACGATGGCGTTGCCGTAGAGTTTCTTGATTCTTTCCGCCTCGGCCACCGGCGTACACAAGCCCACCGAGAGGTCGCTGGTGAAATGATCGCCGCCGATGGGAACCACGCCGGTGTGGGCGACGGCGCCGTCGCGGAACACAATCAGACTCGTCGAGCCTGCGCCCAAGTCGGCGAGGCAGACGCCCATTTCTCGTTCGTCCGCGCGCAGCACGGAATCGGCGCAGGCCAGCGGTTCGAAAACTGTGTCATCCACGTGGACGCCGGCGCGGTTCACTGCCGAGATCACATTTTGCGTGGCGCTGGAAGCGGTAGTGACCATGTGCACGCGCACCTCGAGCCGGGTCGCCATCATGCCGAGCGGATCATGCACGCCAGCCTGGTCGTCGAGAACGAACTCTTGCGGCAGCAAATGCAGAACTTCGCGGTCGGCGGGCAGAGGGATGGCGCGGGCCTTATCTACGGCGGAGCGAATTTCGTCGCGGCCGATTTCGCGCGCTCGCGTACCGAAGCTGATACCGCCGTGCGTGTTAACGCCACGGGCATGCGCGCCGGCGACGCCTAAAAGCGCGTGCTCGATAGGGACAGCAGCGGAATCTTCCGCCTGCTCGACTGCTTTTTGAATCGAGGTGATGGCCTTGTCTAACTCGACGATGATGCCTTTGCGCGATCCCCGCGATTCAGCCAAGCCGTGCCCGCGGTAGCGCAAACCGCTGTCCGTGGCCTCTGCCACCAACACGCAGGTCTTCGCGCTGCCCACATCGATTGCCGTCAACACGTTCTCGTACTGGTTTCTCATCCCTATGGTTGATCCGGGCCCTTCGCGATTGCCGGGCTGGGCTTTTTCCTGGTCACCGCGATCGCCGTTGGCGCAGGCGCGACGGGTTTTGGCCGCGGCTTTAAGACCGACGGCCTCACTGCGGCTGTCTTCACCGGTTTTGGCGCCGCGGCTTTCGTCTTTGCCGGCCTGATCGGCTTCGGTCCAACCCGTGGCTTATGGCGCGTGGCTTTCACGGATCGTCTGGCCGGTGTGGGCCGCAATGTTGCTCTGTGAACCGTATCCGGTGCGATTGTGGGCAGAGGTTTCCTCCCCAACCGCTGATGACTGATCAGCGCCGCAGGCTTTACTCCGGCGGCCATCGCCGCCTTAGCCGCGGAGAGGGCGAGTGGCGGCCGCCTCACGGGATTGTTCGAGTCGGGATTGACCACGATTTGCCGGTCATAACGCAGGTCAACCGACTCCAGTTTGTCGAACTGCTGCCGCCATTGCTGCACATGGCTCACGTACACCTTGTAGCGGTCGAGGTAGTCGGCGGAACCCAGATGAACCAGCACTTCACCCTGCGAATCGTTGGTGAGCACCTTCGCATCTTCCGGGTCGGAAAGGTCTACTTCACTGAGGTCCTGCGAATAGTGCGCGCCGCCGGAATCAAGTTGGCTCATCAGGTCGCGGTAGATCTTCATGCGCGCCTCGCGCGTAGACAGCGGCTCGCCGGGATTGGTGCCGAGAATGACGGGGAATGAATACTGCTTTTTGCCGGCGCCGGGCAGGTCCATCAGAGTGCCGCTGGCATCAATCAGCAAAATTTTGGAACCGACGCGCGCGAACGCCACGGGCACGCGCTCGTGAATCTCGACCTTCAGTTGGTTGGGGACGAAGCGCATCACGCTGGCAGATTGCACCCAGGGAATCTGCTCGAGTTGCTTTTTGCGCTCAGCTAGGGGAATGAAAAAAATGTTGCGGCCGATGTCGCCGCCCATCACCTCCATCACCTGCGAGCGTGACACGTTCTCTAAGCCGGTGATTTGCAGATCGTCGCTCGATTCAACCCGGAAGCGCCACGAATGCTCGCCGTAGTGATAGAGGGCTGTCCCTGCCAATGCACAGAAGAAGGCGAGGGTAAGCGCGATGGCACCCCAAGCCAGACCTGTAGCGGTTTTTTTCGGGATGGTACCGCGGCGGGCGGGCACACGATTTTGTCCGCGCAGGAAGGGGGATTCCTGTTCCACATCCAAGTCCAGCACCCGCGCATCGTCCAGTTCCTCGCGCGACGGCGCGGTAGTTCTTGGATACAACTCCTCCTGCGAGATGGTGGAACCGCTTTTTCGCGCCATCAACTCAGGTCAGTTGTCGTCAGGGAATCGTGAGCAAAATTACTATAACTTCTTTTTTCTGGTTGAGATAGAAAAAAATGCGGCTTTTTGCACAGGTGGACCGCGAGTGTTAGAGGCGCATTTGCCCACACAAAAGTGCAACTCGCTACCATCCTCCGCCTCCACCGCCGCCTCCGCCGCCTCCGGAAAATCCGCCTCCACCGCCTCCGGAACTCGTGCCGGGAGCGGTAGAAGAAGCGGAGATGGCGTTGGAAAACGCGCTGCCCAGAGAGGAAGCAAAAGCGCCGACCGCAAGCATATCCCGTCCGCTATACCACGACGGGTGGTAAGGCTGGTTGGCTTGTCCGGACTGGTTGAGCACGGTGGAAAACTGTTGCGCCCAGGCCTGCTCAGCATCGAGGGCCACGGCATAGGGCAGATATTTTTCAAACAGCTCTGGAGTCTTTTCCGGAGGGTTGAGGCGATTGAGCCGGTCCTCATCCACAGCCCGCAGAAACAGTCGGAAACCTTCAATTTTGTCCAGCAACTGGCGGCCGGCAGCGGTAGGGGCTTTGAGCAGCCAATGAAACATTAGATTCACACCGATCACAGCCGCCAAAATAGCCAGCGTCAAAAATGAAGTCATCACCGTCAGCAGGATCAGAGCCCCGATTTCGAACGCCGAAAACACACCCGCCATTAGGGTCATGGTGCGGGCTTGCGTTTTCAGAAGGGGTTTAGCTTGGCCTCCGGCCCGCACCCCTTTCCAGAGCTTTACGCTTTGCTTCACCATGAAAAAAACGGCAACGCTCCAAATGCTGAGCCACACGACGAGGAAGCCAAAGAAATAGCGGGCCTCACCGTTTGCTGTCAGGACCATTCCCGCCAACAGCGCCACTGAGAGAATGATTCCGGGGATGAGGTAGAGCTGATTGGTCACGAAATAGACCTTCTGCTCGCTCGCAGCCAGCACCTTTTTGGCGCCTTTGATGGCACGGCTTATGTAGTTATGGTTGTAATTTTCCAGTTTGATTTCCGTGCCCCCGCCGGTGTCGGCGTCATCGTCTTCGGCATCGTTTTTGCTGTGCTTTTTATGCTTGCCCCCGGCGGGAAAGAGTGAGCCGGCTATGGCGGTTTCTTCGTCGGCAAGTAGCGGGCTGCCAGCCTGGGTCTTTTTCAGCGTGTAGACGCCGTGACTTTCTTTGATGGAGAGAAATCCCTTCGCCGCCATATTGATAATGGCAGAGGCAAAGGTTTTGTCGTCGAACGCCATGCGCACGAGATAGCGCATGGCGGCGGGAGAAACGTTCGCCGGAGGTTCATAGAGCGGCATGATCGCCGTCTTCGGCGGATCCTTGCCTACAAAGAACCAGACCACCGCGTAATAGCAAAGCAGCAGCGCGAGCCCAGCCGCACCCACAAGGACAGAAAGGTTGTCGTGCAGGAAATAGCGTATACGGGTTTCGAGGTCCGGCGGCTGAATGTAGCCTCTAGGCCAGGTAACAACGATCGTGAGACCCTCGCCCGCGAGCAGCTTTTGGGTGGTGGAAAAAGTCGCGTTCCCGTCAGCCCCGACAGACGCGACAAAGTTGATACCGCGAGCACCCTGCGGTCCAGTGTAGCCGTACAACCTAAGAGTCGCGGGAGGGATGTTCCTGGGCAGCATCACGGTCGCCGATGCCCGATCGATGGGAAAAATCCAACCGTTGCCGGTCACATTCCAGTAGAGTTCATCGTGATCCGAGAAAAATCCAATCTCACGGTCAACCGTGTACACCAGCGTGTAGCTGTAGTCTGCTGGCGGCAGGATTACATTGGGATTCCCGAGGTAAACGCGCTTGCCGTTGCTAGCGTCCGCAACCCGAAACTGCTCGGGAGCGCCATCCCGCAAGGCTTGCAGAACCTTGAAGTCCACGATGCGCCGGTTCCCCAGCCGATCCGTGTAAAGAGTGGGAAAGTCGCGGTAAATCCCGTGCTTAATCTGCTCTCCCAGACTGTGGACGCGAATTGTCTCCGTCACCTGTAGGGAGGTGGCGCCCTGCACAAGGATGTCGCTTTTGTAATCGAGGATCGCTTCTGTGCCGGGCGCTTGCGATGCGCCAGGCAGCGCCACCAGGAAGCAGCCGAAAGAAACGAAGAGCAATACTAGGCGCCGAATCCTGTTCATCATCTGTCACCACTCCTTCCAGAGAAGAGGATGAACATCCAGAACAGAAGGCAGGCAGGGATTCTATCGTGGAGGCGGGTTCAAAGCCAGTGAGGAGTTCGGGCAAAGTTCGGTGAAGACGTCAATCCGCGGAACGTTTTTGGCTCAGGGTGGGCATCCGGCTATCGCAAAACGCCTTCAGCGCGAAGGCGCACCGCGTTGGCATTGAAGCGAGCCATCGCTGCGTTGACTCGAGCCATTCTCGCATTGCAGCGTCGCACGGAGGCGTTGACACAGGCAACTCGCGCTTGCGAGCGCTCGACGCGAATTTGCAGGGCCTGATCCATCGAGGAGGCTCGGTCAGTCAGTTGCCATGCCAGCGTTTGCGCGTGATCGGCAACCCGGCAAGAAATCGCTTCTGCCAATTGCACGGGCTGCTGGATGAGCTGTCGAACCCAGAGACTGTCCTGTCTGGCCAGCTTACTGTACAGGCCGACGACTACCAAACCGAGAGCCATCCAATAGAACACCTTTTCGAAAGCCATATCGCTATTCCGCCTATGCCATTTTTAGACGGGGTTAACGGAATTTCGTTATCCGGGCTTGCGGGAAAAATATCCAGTGGCCAGCCTCGATAGACTGGTCGAGCATGCAAAGCGGCGATTGTGAAGGGGATATCAGACGCGCCAACTCGGACATTACCGTCTCGACAACAAAGCTCGGGGTTGAGTACGTCCCGCAGTTTGCGGCGCGCCTTCGTTCAGGCTCCCACACTACTGATCCGGTTCTCCTGATAGGGTCCGTCGTTACTTTGTGTCCTCAGTGCGACCCTGGAATCGATCCTCTGCACGGAGAGAACCTGAATGCCCCGGCAACTTTGCTGTGACCTAGGCAAACGTGAACTCCTTGTGTTTCCGGTCGCGGTCGCGCAATTCGGCCCGCCACGGGCTTTGGCCCGAGGAGTTGATCGTCGCTCACTTTTTGAGCTGCGCCACTCCGTGAATGCGGCGGCGGATCACCGTCGCGAACAGGCAATTACATGAAGCCATGGTGACCAGTCTGTTTCATGCTGAAGGCAAAGCTGATCAGTTACAGGTCCGAACTTGTTCACCAACCCCGCCTTCCGATGGAGCACCCGCCGTCTACAGGGATCAATTGTCCGGTCATATAGTTAGACTCACGCGAGCATAAGAACACGAATGCGTCAGCAACCTGAGCGGCGGTCCCCATCGCGCCAACGGGAATATGAGACGTATATTTGTCGCGAACAGAGGGTTCGCGCTTAAGAATGCCTTTTTGCGTTAGCCCGGCGTCCACAATGCCCGGCGCCACGGCGTTCACCCGGATCCCTGCTGGAGCAAATTCCTGGGCAATGAGACGAACGAGATGATTCAGGCCGGCTTTGGAGACACAATAATCCACCCCAGCTGGAGAGACTGCAGAAGTGCCTACCCAGGAACTGGTGAACAGGATCTTGCCCCGTATACCTTCTGCGTCGGGTCTTTGAGTAAGCATTCGTGCGATGCTGGCCTTGGCTAGTAGCGCACATCCGATTAAATTAACGCGCAACACTTCTTCCCAATCATGTTTCTTTAAGTCGAGCAGGCTGCCCCTTGGGCCAACCCCCGCATTGCCGATTACGATGTTCAAGCCACCAAATTCCTCGGTAGTTTCAGCAATCGCGTTCTGAACCTGCTCTTCATCACCTTGATCTACTTTTCTATATGCTGCCGCGCCTAGTTCCTGGGTTCGCTTCTGGCCCTCTCCCTCGTCTAACAAATCGAAGATGACAACCCGCGCACCCAAGGCGGCGATTTTTCGTCCAATGGCGCTGGCAGTGGGTGCATCATCACGCCAAACTTGAAGACGGACGTGTGGTGACTGCAGAGCTGGTAGAAACAGTGATCAAAGAAGAGCTGGCACGGGCCAGGGATACCGTGGACACGACCCGCTATCAATCGTATCAATGTGGGGCAGACCTCTTGCGCGAGTTGCTTTGCGCAAAAACATTCATAGATTTTCTGACCGTGCCTGCGTACACACAAATGCTGGAATCAGAAGGAACTACTACTTGTGGTGCCATCTCTCTTCGTGGTTCGATGTAAATTGGCCTCCCCGCAGAGGGCGCGTACAGGGAGACTGACAAGGGTTGCTCGTTATGTTTCAAGGCACTGCTTCGCTGGAGGTCCGTCAGCTACCAGTCGGCGAAAGTACTGATTGGCGGAAATTCAGGTTGTCCCGACGCGGTAAGGCCCAACTGGTCTTTCAACTTCCCCGAAGCCGACATATGGCCAGCGTTGTATTTTGGAACTTTGGACTATTCAGAGAACGCTACCTAGATAGGATATAGGTCTCTTGGCGAGGTTTGCACCCGGATGGCTGCCATCCGGAAGAGTATTCACCTGCGCGCCTGGATAACCGCTGGTTGTGCCGAATCGGTTCATCCACCCCGAAGAATGAACCATCGGACATGTTGGGGGCTTAGTCTAACGGTGCTCGATGGTGTCGTTCCCGGTCCTGCCTTGGTTGTCGGCGGGTGCTGACACTACTCAAACCTTATTTCGACCTGTGGATTTGCCAAACCTGCGATCTCCGGCGACAATCGCTGTCGTGCCTAAGCACTGTCGAGCCGTGCGGAAAGAGTCACAGACGGACGCGCATGTCTCTGCCAGGAGAGGCACGAACGCCGCCGCGATGCCAACCGGATCTGAGCCCGAACCCATCTACTCTGGGGAGCGCCTGTGAAGTTCTCCCAACTCTTTACCGCGCCGAACCAGCTCACGCTGCTGCGCATGATGTTCTTGCCGTTCATCGTGAACAAGCTCGTCGAAGGTCATTATTATGGGGCGCTGATCCTGTTTGTCCTGGCCGGATTCAGTGACGGCCTCGATGGTCTGCTGGCGCGTACTCTCAAGCAGCAGACCCTGCTTGGACAATACCTCGATCCCATCGCCGACAAGCTCCTCCTCAGCACCATTTTTCTCGTGCTTTCCATCCTGCACAAAATTCCGTGGAAATTCACCGTGCTGGTCTTCAGCCGCGACATCTCGATCGTCTGCGCCAGCGCCGTGCTCTACGCCATCGCCGGTCTGCGCGACTTCCGCCCCAGCATCTTTGGCAAGGCCAACACCTTCGCGCAAGTGGCGGCGGTTTTCTTCGTGCTGTTGCTCCAGGTAAACCCGGTGCGCTGGGTGGATATCGCCCGCCTAACTTTCCTGCGCGCGACCTTTGCTTTCACCATCGTCTCCGGTTTGCACTACATCCTGCTGGTCGGTCACCGCCTGCGCTCCAATCCCACCGTTGGTGGCGAACCTCCCCAGCAGACCATAGGACGATCATCCCGGGGCAAGGCTACTGGGCAGCCTGCTTAGCAGTGCCCTCGGCTTCTAGGTCGATATCCACCGAATCTCCCACTCGCAGAAACAGGACACTCGGGTTCTTCATCCCCCATTTCGCGTAAGGCACGGGAAAATGCGCAGACGCACTCCAATGCTCGGGCTCGAGCTTCACCTCGACCGGCACAGTAATCTCATGCTCATCTCCGTGGATCGCGAACATGCCGTGCACTTGCAGCGTCGAAGTTCCATTCGCCGCCAGGCTGCCCTCGACGTGATCCGGCCGAAACGCGATTTCCGGATAGCGCGCGCTCTCGAGCACGACCTTATGCATTTTGTGGTCGCGGCCGTCGTTTCCGCTCTGCCCGCTCGTGGCATCGAAAACTATCTCGCCGTCGATCCTGCCGGTCGAGGGATCAAAATGAATCTGGCAGCGCTTTACCTTGAAAGCGCCGTGCACCGTGTGCAGCGGGTCGCTCAGCGTGAACTTCGCGGTTGTCTGCGCCTCATCGCATTGCAGTGCAAGGGACTGCCCGTTCGCCGCCAGCACCAGGCTGGCCCACAATAGCGAAGCCGCCATTCTCGTAAATCTTGCGATCGATTTTGGCATCGACAACGTCAAAGAAATTCCTCGCCAAGTTTATACGGTCAACACTCTCCAGCCCAACGCCACTCCATGCGCGGCCGCCGCCAGAGGCGACGCAACGCCGACATGCATTGCCAGCATGCGCGCGAATAGAACTGGCCTTTTCGCGAAGGCACGCATTACTCGAGCCCGCAGTCGCTCGCGGTGCTCCAGCAGAAGCATCAGTCTCGCCATGAGCGCCGGCCGGCGGGCCAAAGCGCGGTGACCTCTCTGATAACGCTGCAAGTCCCCGGACATCAAGCAATCCGCCAGCAAGTCGGCCTGATGGAACGCCAGGCAAAGTCCTTCGCCTGTGATCGCATCCACTCCGCCCGATGCGTCTCCGAGCAGAGCGACATTTCCCGCGCATACCCGCCCGAGCGTTCGCGTCACCGAGACGGCGCCCAGTTCCACCGACCCATGTTCCGCCCCGTCCAGCCGTTCAGCAACCTGCGGAAAAGCCGGCAGCGCCTGATCCAGACGCAGCGCCGGATCCCTGGAAATTAGCGCCACACAAACTTCCGCAGCGCCCACCGGCGTGACATACATCTGACAATTGGGCCCCCAGTGCAATTCCATAAAATCAGACCAGGGCGCAACCCGATAGTGCCGCCGAAACGCGTAACGCTGTTGTTTGCGCAGATGAGAATCCAGGCCGGCCCACCGGCGCACCCTTGAGCCGCCACCATCCGCGCCCACGATCCAGCGTGCCCTGACCGCCTGGTGGTTCATCACGACGGCGCTATCGCGCAGTCCGGTCACCACGGCCCGCCAGATGAATTGCACGCCTGCAGCTTCAGCGTGCTCAACCATGATGCGATGCAGGTTCGTGCGGCGTACCCCCAACGCGCTCCCGTAAGGAAACGGAGCTTCAACAGAGAGGCCTGAACTCACAAAACGAATACCGCGGAAGCGATGACTCTCAACCGCTGGAATGCTCACGCCAAGTTGCTGCAGTGCGGCAATTCCGTCCGGCATCAGCCCTTCGCCACACGGCTTATCGATGGGAGGAGCCTTGCTGTCGGCTACCGTAACCGAAAATCCGCGCTGCCGTGCCGCCAGCGCCGCTGCCAGGCCCGCTGGACCGCCGCCAATCACAAACACATCGGTGCTTTTGGACAAACTGCTCCTTAACAAACTAAGAACTGAGAACCAAGAACGGACGACTGAGAACGGCTTCTAAATCCCAATCGCCCTGCGAGCCAACCCGAGCGCCTCCGACCAAAACGCCCCCGAGAAGTTTGCCAACTCCATCACGTCCACCACCGCCGCAACAAATTGGTCGACCTGCTCGACGGTCACCACCAGCGGCGGGGCCACTTTCAAAACCATGAAGTTGTTGCCGCAGACTTGGGTGAGAATGCCGCCGTCCCGGAAAAGCCGCATCACCACGATCTGACCGAACATCGCGGGATGAATGCGTAGAAACGCGTCAAACGCAACCCGCAACCGAAGCGAGCGCGGAGCCTGGAACTCGATACCCAGCAGTAATCCGTGACCGCGAACCTCCTTCACCATTTCGAACCCGCGCAGAGCCGCGTCCAACCTCTCGCGCAGCACTTCGCCCATCTCGGTCGCACGCTCGCCCAGTCTCTCGCCTTCTAACACGTCGAGCGTAGCCAGAGCCGCCCGCATGGCGAGACCGTTCTCGCTGAAGGTGGAAGTATGAATAATCGCGCGCCGCAGCGATCCATACACCGACTCGTAAACCGCCTCGGTCATCAGCACGGCGCTCACCGGCACCAACCCGCCGCTCATGGCCTTGGCCAGGATCACAATGTCCGCTTCGACGCCAAAATGCTGCGCCGCCAGGAACGGTCCCGTGCGATACATTCCCGTCTGCACTTCGTCGAGAACCAGCAACGTGCCATAGCGTCGGCACAACGCTTGCGCCGCCTGCAAATATTCCTGCGCTGGTACGCGGATGCCGGCTTCCGATTGGATCGGTTCCACCACAAATGCCGCGAATTTCTTACCGGCAAGTTTCTGTTCCAGCGCATGGATATCGTTGAAGGGGATTGCTTCGGTCTCGGCGAGCAGCGGGCCAAAGCCTTCGCGCCAGAACGAATTTTCCATCAGGGAGAGCGCTCCGCAGGTCAGCCCATGAAATGCGCCATCCGCATACAGCAAACCGGGACGCCCGGTATGCCGGCGGGCAAACTTGATCGCAGCTTCCACGCCCTCGCTTCCCGAGCTGCCAAAAAAAACTTTCGTGAGTCTCCCACCCGCGCGCCGGCACAGCCTCTCAGCTAGTTCACCCGCGCGCTCCGCCACGTGCGTCTGGATCATGGCGGGTCCGCAGCTCTCCAGTTCCTCACGGATCGCGGCAATCACCGCCGGATGGTTGTGTCCAACGTTGTGCACGCAGTACCCCGACAGGAAGTCCAGAACGCGACGGCCATCGGTGGTGAAAAGCTCCATTCCCAGGCAGCGCTCATACCGGACGTTCATCTGCAGCAAGTCCAACAACCGGACCCACTGCGGATTCACATGTTCGGAGTAAAGGGTACCGACCGCGGGCTCGAGAGTGCTCGTGACCATTCTGTCCCCTTAGTAAGATGAGTGCCGACGCACGTCCGGCAGGTGCTGCTAAAGTGGCGGGTCTTTACAATCCGATGCGCGAGCGTGCAACGTTGGTTGCTCAAGCGCACCTCCAGGGATCGCGGAACTTGGTTGGTCCCACCACCTCATTTGACCCCCTTTCCAACCTGCCCCTAGAATGATTGATTCCGTCCACAGCCCGCCTGCATGGCTCTGCATCTCTACAACACGCTTTCCGGCAAGGTGGAAGAATTTCAGCCCCTCCGGGACAACCAAGTTCGCATGTACGCCTGTGGTCCCACGGTCTACGACTTCGTACATATTGGCAACTTGCGCGCCTTTGTGGCCGTCGATCTGTTGCGCCGCTTCCTGCTGCAGAGCGGCTACCAGGTCAAGCACGTCACCAACATCACCGACGTAGATGACAAAATAATCAAGAACGCCACTCGCGATGGGCTCGACGTCAAACAGTACACAGCCAAGTACGAGCAGGCGTTTCTGGAGGATTCCGCCGCGCTGAACATTGCAACGCCGATTCTGGTTCGCGCCACCGAGCACATCCAGCAGATGGCTGAATTTATCGACGGTCTCGTAAAAAAAGGTTTTGCCTACCGCACCGACGACGGCTCCTACTACTTCCGCATCGCCAAGTTTCCTGCCTACGGCAAGCTTTCGCGCAAAGATTTCAGCGGCTTGGTGGACGGGGCCCGCGTCGAAGCTGATGAATACGATAAAGACAGCGCCCGCGACTTCGCGTTGTGGAAGGCCCCTAAGCAGCCCGGCGAGGCATCGTGGGATACGGTCATCGGCCCCGGCCGTCCCGGCTGGCACGTCGAGTGCTCCGTGATGTCAATGCTCGAACTGGGTGAAACCTTCGACTTGCACGCCGGTGGCGAGGACTTGATCTTCCCGCATCATGAAAATGAAATCGCGCAGTCCGAGGCTTCGACCGGCAAGCCGCTCGCGCGCTTCTGGTTTCACACTCGCTTTCTCTTGGTAGATGGCGAGAAGATGTCCAAGAGCCTGGGCAACTTCTACACCTTGCGCGACCTGGTGCTGAAGGGATACAAGCCGTCGTCGATTCGCTTCCTGCTGGCCTCGGTTCCGTATCGCACGCAACTCAACTTTACGTTAGAAGGATTGCAGCAGGCCGCCGCTTCCGTAGACCGCCTGCGCAACTTCCGGCTGCGCCTGACCACAGCTCAATTTCCCGCGGGCACAACGGATAGCATGGCTAAACTCGCCCGCGAAACCGAGAACCGCATGCGCGCCGGCCTGGAAGACGACCTCAACACCGCGCAGGCTCAGGCTGCTATCTTCGACATGGTCCGCGGCGCCAACTCCGCCATCGATTCTGGCGAAATCCGCCAGGGCGATGTTGCGGCGCTCCTCGAAGTGCTGGAGAAGTTCGACGAAATCTTCTGCGTTTTGAAAGATGACGACGCGGCTAAGATCAACCACATCCTCGCCTGGGCCCGATCCGAAGGCCGTGAAAAAGACATCAACCCCGGATTGCTTGAGACTGGCCAGCTCTCCGATGACGAAGTTAACCAAATGCTAGCCGCAATGAATTCCGCCCGCGCCGCCCGCGACTTCAAGGCTTCCGACGCCATTCGCGCTCAATTAGTGGCCGCCGGCATCCTGGTAGAAAACACGAAAGACGGAGTCCGCTGGCGGAGGAAGTAAGCCGGCTAACTAAGAACCGAGAACTACGAACTAACAACTGAAAGCCGACCACTCCCTCCACCCCCGGAACATCGACCCTATTTCAAAACGCAAGCCGCCAACGCGGAATCAAAAGCCGCGTTCCCGGTAGGGGCACAGACCTGCTGGTTCCACTGCTTCTTCAAGTCCTTGGCTTTGGGCACGGTCTTGCTCCGCGCCGCGACGGTTCGCGAGGTTGGCATCGCCGTTTGCGGAATAAGCCCGGCGAAGCTGGTCACGGTAGTCAGGATCAAGTCCACCGCCGAGCCGATTCTGGCTGCCAGTGTCGCATCGCTGATATGCGCCGACTGCAAAAGCGCCGGCAGGTTCTGGTTGATGTCGGCAATCGCGTTCTGAATCTCCTGCAGCTTGGTCGTCGACGGATTGGCCTTGTACTGGTTGTAAAGCGTCTGCAGAAGCGCGAGATCCTTGCCGGCCTCCGCGGAAATATTCTGGATGGCCGCCGCCTCCGCCGGATTCAGCTGCTTGCCCGATTGCAAGGTTGCCACCAGCGCCGCGATATTCAGCGCCATCTGAGTCAGCACCGGCAAATCCGCCAGCGCCACGCTGATCCACTGGGCGGTACACCCAGTGGCCAGTAAAGAAAGTGAAAGCACGATTGCGAGAACAGCTTTAGTCATCGAATTGGACTGCATAGTTACGTCTCCTCCAAAAAAATCGGGGCGGACTTTTGGGTCCGCCCCGTTTGCCACAACTTGTATTTTTCTTTGCGACCTTCGCGGCTTTTCTTTGCGTCCTTTGCGGTTAAGCTTTTAAAGCCTTTTGACCGCAAAGGGCGCAAACACAAATGCCGCAATCGCTCAGCGACTGCGGCATCTAAAAACTCCAGCAGGTTGCCCGGTTTTCGAGATGACTTTGCCTTTAAGCCCCTGTGGGTTTACGCCGCCTGCTCAAAGGCATGCGCCACGCGCAAAATCGTCCCCTCATCAAAGTGCTTCCCCAGAATCTGCAACCCGATCGGCAACTTCTCGCGCGTCTCGCCGCACGGCACCGAAATCCCCGGAATGCCCGCCAGATCCGCTGTCACCGTGTAGATATCCGCCAGATACATGGCTAGCGGATCATCCACCTTCTCGCCCAGCTTGAACGCCGCTGTGGGACTGGTCGGCGTCACAATGGCATCGACTTTCTTGAACGCCTCCTCGAAATCCCGCGTCAGCAGCGTGCGCACTTTTTGTGCCTTCAAGTAATAGGCATCGTAGTAGCCGGCGCTTAATGCGTATGTCCCGAGCATGATTCTCCGCTTCACCTCTGCGCCAAAGCCTTCATCGCGGCTGCGCCGGTACATCTCGGAGAGCGTGCGTCCATTCGACGCGCGATAGCCGTAACGAACACCATCAAAACGCGCCAGATTCGCCGAAGCCTCCGCCGTGGCGACAATGTAGTACGCCGGGACCGCGTATGGAGTATGCGGCAGCGAAACCTCCACGATCTCGCAGCCCAGGCTCGCCAGCTTCTGGATCGCCGCCTCGACTGCCTTGCGAACTTCAGCGTCCAGCCCTTCGCCGAGATACTCCTTCGCGATGCCAATCTTCATCCCGCGCACCGGCTTGTCGAGTTCCGCAACGTAATCCGGGACAGGAACCTCCGCCGAAGTAGCATCCATGGGGTCGCGCCCGGCGATGGTGCGCAGCACCAGCGCCGCATCCTTCACCGTTTTTGCCAGCGGCCCGATGTGATCGAGCGACGAAGCAAACGCAATCAGCCCATATCTCGAGACACGCCCGTAAGTCGGCAGCACGCCCACCACGCCGCAAAACGACGCCGGCTGCCGGATCGAGCCTCCAGTATCCGATCCCAGCGCCACCACCGCCATATCCGCGGCCACGCACGCCGCCGATCCGCCCGATGATCCACCCGGCACCCGGCTCAAATCGCGCGGATTATGCACCGGCTTCCACGCCGAGTTCTCGTTCGACGAGCCCATGGCAAACTCGTCGCAATTCAGCTTGCCCAGCACCACCGCGCCCGCTGCTTCGAGCCGCGTCACCGCCGTGCAGTCGTACGGAGGAATGTAATTCCCCAGAATCTTCGAGCCCGCCGTCGAGCGCACGCCCTTGGTGACCATCACGTCTTTGATCCCAACCGGCACTCCGCCCAGCGGCGGCAGCTTCTCGCCCTTGGCGGCCAGCGCATCCATTTCGATGGCCTTGGCCATCGCCCGTTCCATCGAGAGCGTGAGATAGGCGCCGATCTTCGGATCGTCATGCTCGATCTTGACGTAGTACGCCTCCGCCAGCGCGACCGCGCTGGTCTTGCGCTCCTGAACGGCGGAGCGCGCGGCATCGATGGTGAGTAATTTGAGTTCCATGAATTCTAAGAACTGAGATCCTGAAACTGAAAACTGGCTTTCCCCGAGCCGCCTTTGCTATCCGACTAACTCAGAAGCGATGACCACAGAGGGCACAGGGGAGCACAGGAAAATCCCACACTGGCTGCGGTGAACTATCGCTCGATTACTTTCGGCACTTTGAAGAATGTTCCATCCGACTCGGGCGCGTTGGCCAGCGCCATGTCATGCGGCAGAGACTTTCGCAGGCCCTCAAGCACATCCTCGCGGCTGGCGTAGGCAAAACGCGCGCTGCCTTGCTTCGATGCGTCCACGCCATAACGGTCAGAAACCTGCGCCATCGGCGGGACGTTCGCCGTATCCAGCTCGTTCAGGTTATCGATGTAGCCGAGAATCGAGTTCAGATCGCGCACCATGCGCGCGCTCTCCTCGCCGGACAATTCAAGATTGCCTAGGCCGGCCACGTAGGCAACGTCTTTTTCGGTGACTTTCATAAGAGCAGCACTTAGCCATCAGCCGTCAGTCATCAGCTAAATCAAAACATTTCGAGACAGGCGCCAAGGCTAGCACGACCAACTGATGGCTGACGACTGATGGCTGAGGGCTTTTGATCTCTACTTCCAGCATAACAATTTTCATAGGGAAAATGGGACATGGTCCGAGGAAATATATTTGGTTTGTATTCACCGTCTTAACGAAAAATCGGGGCTTTAGGGGGCTTGACAAGACTTTCCCAATTCGAGACTTTGCACCATTTCTCTTGCAACTTACGAGGCCCGTTCCCACACCGCAGCGCGCAGAAGGTCGACCCCTTTGCTGAATCGATGCTGGCGCAACGTCAGCACATCGTGCTTGAGGACTTGAGTGGAAGAGAAGCGTCCAAGTTCAGGTCGTTTCAGAAGGCTTGCGCGGTAACTCTCGGCCGACGCGGTAGGCGCCAGGTAAATCTTGGCCTGCGTCACCGCAAACGGCACCACGCTATCGGTGTTGCGCAAGAAATCGTAGGTAGCAAAACTCACATCGGTCCAGCGAATATTGAAGAAATCATCGACCGCAATAATGCCATCGGGAGACAGCGTCTGCTGCGCCAGACGCAGGTCATGTGCCACGTCAAGATAGGAATGGCCGCCGTCGACACTGAAAAACCTGATGGCCCCAGTAGTTCGCGCCGTGAGGTCCGCGGCTTCCAGCTGCAGGGAAGACGTCTTGAATGTCTCTTCCGGGAAAAGATCGACCCCGAGTCTGCGGGCATGCTTCCACAAGCCCGTATTTCGTCCGGCGTGCGGGGTATTGGCGTTTAGCGGGTCGTCCTCGAATAAATCGATGGCTAATGCGCGTTCCCCAGCGTGCCGCGATAGAGCGAACATCAGAAACAACCGCCCGTGGTGAACCCCGATCTCGCAAAGATGCCCTCGAATTCCGGCCTCATCCTGATGCAGCAAGAGGGACTTGATCACCTGAGCATCCAGCGTGCGCAGGAAGCCCGGAACATTCTTCATAGAATGAGCAACGTAGCGGTCCAGCGAAATGATGTCTTTGGGCATACAAAATCCGCTCAGCCTGAACCAAGAGGCGTAGTTCTGCTGGCACTGGTGGAAGAAAATATTCTACAAGCGTATCGCTCGCACAGTGAGTGCTCTGGGTGGTTCCATCTCAAGCAAGCCTGCGCTATCTCAACTTATACGAATTGGCTCACTCCCCATCGGCAGCCCCCACGGTGTACACGCTCGCGAGGCTTCTGATAGCTTGGATGCTTCTCTGCATCCTGACGCCGATTTCTCGCGTCGATTTTGGTAGTCGATTTCTAGTAACCAAGGAGCCGCCGATTGAACTGCCGCAAGCTGATTTTCATAGTCCTGCCTCTGCTTCTCACCCTGCCCTCACTCGCGCAGATCGACGACGCCACCCGGCAGCTCTCGCATGACATCTTCAAGCAACTGATCGAGATCAACACTACCGACTCGGTGGGCAACGTCACGACAGCGGCCGAGGCCATGGCGCAGCGTTTTCGCGACGCCGGATTTTCCGAGAGCGATATTCACGTTCTTGGCCCCAACGACCGCAAGAAGAACCTCGTCGTACGCCTGCACGGCACGGGCAAGCATAAGCCGGTACTGCTGATTGGCCATCTTGATGTGGTCGAAGCCCGCCGCGAAGACTGGACCACCGATCCCTTTCAGTTCGTCGAAAAAGACGGCTACTACTACGGCCGCGGCACGCAGGACATGAAAGACGGCGACGCGATCATGGTGACCACGCTGATCCGCTTCAAGAAGGAAGGCTATGTGCCGGATCGCGACATCATTCTGGCGCTGACCGCGGACGAAGAAGGCGGCAAGTTCAATGGCGTGGACTGGCTGGTGACGAACCACCGCGAGTTGATCGACGCCGAATTCGTGCTCAACCACGATGGCGGCGGCGTAATGGCGGATCATGGCAAAGCCGTGGTGGTGGAAGTGGACGCCACCGAAAAAATTTACGCCGATTTCCAGCTCACCGTCACCAATCCGCGGCGGCCACAGCTCGCTGCCGGTGCCCGACAATGCCATTTATCATCTGGCCGACGGCCTGGGGCGGATCGAGCAGCTTCATTTTCCCTTCGAGCTGAACAACGTCACCCGCGCCTACTACAAGCAGCTGGCGGCGGTGGAGCGGGAGCCGCGCGCCTCCGACATGCGGGCGATCCTGAGGACTCCGCCGGATATGGACTGCGGTGGCGCGTCTCTCGCAAGACCCGATCGACAACTCGACGCTGCACACCACTTGCGTGGCTACGCGCCTGAACGCCGGCCACGCCAACAACGCCTTGCCGCAGATGGCGCAGGCGATTGTGAATTGCCGCATCCTGCCCGGGCACTCTGCGGATGAAGTGCTGCAAATACTGGAGCGAACGGTCGCTGATCCCAAAATTGAAGTGCGCTACATCGGAGCCATCGGAGGGGAGGAGCATCCGGTGGAGCGCCCGCCGATGGCGGTGCCGCCGCTGCGCCGCGATGTATTTGGCCCGGTGGAGAAAGTCGCGGCGGAAATGTGGCCGGGCGTTCCGGTGATTCCCAACATGGCGGACGGCGCGTCGGATGCGATTTATACGAATCCCGTGGGCATGCCGACCTACGGCGTTTCCGGCGAGCAGTTGGACCGCACCGATATCCGCGCCCACGGCAAGGATGAGCGCATGCCGGTGGCGTCGTTTTATCGCGGAGTGGAGTTTTATTACCGGTTCCTGAAAGCTGCTGACGTCGGGCGGGGACTGAGTTCGGCACGCTTCTGTCATCCTGCGGAAGCTGAGTCCGGCTAAGCGCAGGACTCTCGACGAAGGATGGATTGGTCCGCTGGCACCGTGAACCCAGGCAAAATGCAGAGGTCCTTCGTCGGCGGGCCTTCCCCTCCGGGGAAGACCCGAGCTTTCAGAAGGCAGTGCGCGGGTAGGGCGGCGCTACAAAGGGAAGTCGCGCTCTAGCAGAGTCATCGCTTCTTCTCTGGTTCGCAACTTTCCTTCCAGTTGGCCATCTTCCACTGCTCCTAGAATTTCCTTGAAGCGCGGGCCGGGTGTGTAGCCCGCGGCGATCAGATCGTCGCCGGTGAGCAACGGCGCGGGACGCATATCCTGCGGCGGAGTCTCGTTTAGCTTTTCGCGCACGAAGTTGTAGGTGGCAAGATCGCGGTGGCTGCCTACGCAATCCAGGCGATGCAGTTCGAGATGCTCGTCGAAGCGCGGCATGCGCAGGAACTTTTTCAGAGTGGACTGGCTCATGCGCGTGGCATGGCCAAAGCGCATGTGATTTTGCACGAGGGCGAGAATCTGCTCCGTGTCGTCGTTGGAAAAACGCAGCCGCTGGCAGATTTCTTCCGCCATTTTCACGCCCACGTCCACGTGGCCATCGAAGCGGATACGGTCGGCCACGCGAAACGTCGGCGGCTTGCCGACATCGTGCAACAGCGCGCCCCAGGCCAGGGTCGGCGGGCAAGGTTGCGGCAAGTTGTCCAGCAACAGCAGCGTGTGAACGAAGACATCGCCCTCGGGATGGAACTGCGGCGGCTGCTCGACGCCCTTCATGGCTTCGATCTTCGGGCAGAACTTCCTGCAATAGTCCGGTTTCATCGAGAAGCAGAAAGGCCCGGCGGGCGTGGCCTTCGGTGAGCATCTTGGTCAGTTCATCGCGCACGCGCTCGCGGGAGACCTGATGAATTTGGGGAACGAGTTTCTGGATGGCAGCGAAGGTTTGAGGTTCGATCGCATAGCCGAAGCGCGCGGCGAAACGCACGGCGCGCAGCATGCGCAGTTTGTCCTCGGCGAAGCGCCGCTCCGGGATCGCCGATGGCGCGAATGATTCTTCGCTTGTAGATCTTTCTGGCCGCCGACGTAATCGAGCACTTCGTTGCTGATGGGATCGAGCAGCAGGCCGTTGATGGTGAAGTCGCGGCGCTGCACGTCTTCGAGGGGGTCCTTGCTGAAGCGGACTTCGTCGGGATGGCGGCCATCGGAGTAGCCGATGTCGGAGCGGAAGGTAGCAACTTCAATTTCTCCCCTGTGATCTCTGTGTTCCCTGTGGTCAGTGCTTTGTTCAACCACAGAGGGCACGGGGTCACTGGGGAAACCGGAATCAGGACCACGCCGAACTGCGCGCCTACGGCGTAGGTCTCGGGGAAGATGCGCATCACTTCGTCGGGCGTGGCGCTGGTGGCGACGTCGTAGTCGGCGGGTTCGCGGCCGAGCAGCAGATCGCGCACGCATCCGCCGACCAGGTAAGCCTGATGGCCGTGGTCGCGGAGGGTACGGATGATCGAGAGGGCGGAGGGGTCGGAGACCGTCAGCTCATGAGTCATACGTCGGCCCACGCCCTCCGGTAGCAGTCGGCGACCAGCCTCGAAACTGCTAGCCGATCGACTCTTTCAGGGAGCTTCGACGATTTCGTCGCTTCTTCGCAAGCGGCAGTGAGTTTGTCCGCCATCGCGACCACCTTCCCGACCGAGTACTTGCCGGTACGAACGCGTATGAGCAACTCGGATTCTGGACGCGGCATTGTGATGTTCCCGGTCGAAAGCAGTTCCTGGCACTCATAGAGCAAGCGCAACGTATGCATGGCGGCTTTCACGTCATATCCGAATTCTTTTTCAATTTCGGGACGCTGTCCCTTTTCCCCCCGCCCTTTGTGGCCAGTCATGCGCTTCAGTTGATCGTCAGCGAATCCTAGAAATTGTTTCGCGCAGCTACGAGCCAAGAATAGATTCTTACCGCTAGTAACCAAGGACCACAGCGGGCTTCTCGTAGCATTCTTCGCAAACAGGAAGTGAAGCGCAGTTGGGTTTCCCTTGCAGGCCAACGCTGCCCATTTCTTTAACGAGAAAAGCGTGACGTCGACGTCGCTTGGCCCGTTGCGACGATCGTCTCCCGCCGTCGACCAGACAAAGTGCGGTAGAGATTCTAAGCCGACAACGAATTCCGGAGGCTCGACATAAACGCCGTAGATGTCGAGATCGTCGGTGCCGTGCACCTTGGCGCCGTGAAGCTCGGAGCCGCCCACGAACAAGTGGATTAGAGTTCCGGGGTACGGAAAACCGGACTCAAGTACGTGTTGGTGGAGATCATGCACCAGCAAAGAGTAGCATCGGAGGCTTTGTGCATGCACAGAATGCCTGGTTCTGTGTGGTCACGTTCCATGACCGCGATGCTCCCCGTCTCGTAATTGTCAGCTGAGGAAGGACCTGTACATTTTGCCTGGGTTCACGGTGCCGCAGACAAATCCATAGGTCCTTCGTCGGGAGTCCTGCGCTCGGCGCGCAGGACTCCGCTTCCTCAGGATGACAGTGGTTTAGAGGGTTAGGCCAACTCCAGCTCAATTTTCTTGGCGGCGGCATCCAGCTTGACGATGCGGAAACTGCGCACCTGGCCGGCTTGGGCGGCTTGCGGCTTGGGAGCGGATGGCGTCGCGCCGCCCTTCCAGTGCGCTTTCAGCATGGAACTCAGCGAGGACAGGTCCGCCTTGGCTGTGCCGCTGGCTTCCGGTGCGGATTTCGCCGGGCTCTTGGCTGAGCCTGCCACAATTCGGCATGTGGCTTGGATTCCTTCGCCTAATTCAACTCGTGCGCTTGCGCCGGTCGCGTCGAGCAGGCGGCCGGTGACTACGTCGCCCTCTTTGTGCTCGGCGATGTATTCGTCGAGGCCCGTCGGAACCAGTTGCTTCATGCCCAGGCGCATCTGCCTTTTTTCTTTGTCGACGGCGAGCACCTGGGTCCGCACCGGCTGGCCGACCTTCAGCACTTCTTGCGGGTGCTTGATCGCTTGCTCTTTGCTCTGCTGATCGGGCTCGCGTCCCTCGCGCTTTCCTTTGCTCATGTCGCTGACGTGGATCATGCCTTCCACGCCTTCGGCAATTTGCACGAACGCGCCGAAATTGGTCAGGTTCACGACTGCGCCTTCGACGATCGAGCCCACGGGAAATTTCTGTGCGATCTCCGCCCAGGGATCACCCAGCGTCTGCTTCAGGCCGAGGGAGATGCGGCGCTCTTCCGGGTTCACGCTGAGGATCACGGTTTCGACGACTTCGCCCGGCTTCACTACGTCGCTGGCGCTGCGCACTTTTTTGGCCCAGGACATTTCGGTGACGTGGATCAAGCCTTCGATCCCAGGCTCCAGCTCGACGAATGCGCCGAACTCGACCACGCGGGTTACCGCGCCGCGCACGCGGTCACCGGGCGCGTATTTCTTGGCGGCGGAGTCCCAGGGATTTGGCAGAAGCTGCTTCATGCCGACGGAGATGCGGCGCTTGCCGGCGTCTTCGGTGATCTTCAGCACTTTGACTTCGACCTGCTGTCCCGGCGAGAGCACATCGGCGGGTTTGTTGACCCGGTTCCAGGCCATGTCGCCGACGTGCAGCAGAGCGTCAACCCCGCCGAGGTCGACGAATGCGCCGTAGTCGGTAAGGCTGCGGACTTCGCCGCGCACCGTGTCACCGACTGCGATCTCGGAGAAACGGCGCTCCTTGCCGGCGCGCTCTTCTTCTTCGGCGAGGGCGCGGCGGTCGACGACTACATCTTCGTCGGCCACGTCGAGCTTGATGATGCGGCAGCGGATTTCCTGGCCGACCAACTTTTCCATCTGCGCGGCGTCGCGGACGCCGCTCCGTGAGGCTGGCATGAAAGCGCGCACGCCTACATCCACGCTCAGGCCGCCTTTGATGACGCCGGTCACGGTGCCGACGATGGTGGATTTGTTCGGCGAAGGCGCGTTCCAGCGCCGGCCAATCGGTGGGGCGCACGATTCTCGAGCGGGAAAGCTCGTAGTAGCCCTCGGGATCGCGGCCTTTGACCGAGACGAGCAGCTTGTCGCCGGGCTTCGCGGTTTCGCCAATGCTTTGGAAGGCCGCGAGCGGCAGGATGCCTTCGGACTTGAATCCGATGTCGAGGTACACCGAGTCGCTGGAGACGGCGATTACGGTGCCTTCGATTTGTTTGGCGGCGTCGCCGGTTCGATTTTCGCGAGTGTGTCTTTTCGTATTGGGAGAAAAGTTCGCCGAAGGATTCTTCGGATTCGGTTGGGAACGCGGGTTCTGGGGTGTTAGGGTCTGGCATGGGGAAATTACGGCCTCGGTGGAGAATCCTGGTTAGGATAACAGGGCGGGGTCGATTGGGGCAGCCGCGAGTCGCCTTGATTTTCCTTGGTGTCGCTTCGTGTGCTTCGTGGTTATGGTTTTGGGATGACCGCGGGGGAAGGCAATAACCACGAAGGGCGCGAAGGTTCACGAAGGAATTCTTTGCGTTTAGACTAGGCACTGCATGTCGGACGCTTACATTCTCGGAATTGAAAGCTCGTGCGACGAGACCGCTGCGGCCGTGGTGCGTTCGGGCGAGAAAATTGTTTCGAACGTGGTGGCGTCGCAGATCGCCACCCATCAGCCGTATGGCGGAGTGGTGCCGGAGCTGGCTTCGCGTGAGCATTTGCGGGCGATTGTGCCGGTGGTGCGGCAAGGCGCTGGCGGATGCGGGGCAGACTTATCAGTCGCTCGATGCTTTGGCGGTGACGCAGGGGCCGGGGCTCGCGGGGGCATTACTAGTTGGCATCAGCTATGCCAAGGCGCTGGCTTTCGCGCTCGATAAGCCGCTGATTGCGGTGAACCATCTCGAAGGCCATATTCACGCCGTGTTGCTGGAAGAGCGGCAGAAGGGAAATCGAGCGCTGGACTTTCCCGTTGCTGGCGCTGGTGGTCTCGGGCGGACATACGCATCTGTATCTGGCGGAGCAGCGGAGCGAGGGCTGGACCTACGAAAACATTGGGCACACCCGCGACGATGCGGCGGGCGAGGCTTTTGACAAAGTGGCCAAGTTGCTGGGGTTGGGCTATCCCGGCGGGCCGATGATCGACAAGCTTTCCCGGCATGGTGATCCGCTGGCGGTGAAGTTTCCGCCGGCACAGCTCAAGCATCCGGACCGGAGAACAGCGCCCACCCTTTCGCAAAAAATGCGAAAGGATGGGGCACTCGCGCTTACGAATCAGGCGCCTGCGCTCCCACGGTTTGATTTTTCTTATAGCGGGATCAAGACGGCGGTCTTGCGCTATGTGGAAACTCACAATATGAGGGCTGGGATCGAAGCCCGGCGGCAGGCTTTAGGCGGAGTCGCGAAGCCGAACGTTGAAGACTACCTGGCACAGTCGGACCGTGCGACGCTCGATCTAGTGGCGTCGTTTCAGCGGGCGCTAGTGGAAGATCTTGTGGGAAAGACTCTGGCTGCAGCGCGAGCGCACGACATTGCGACTTTGTTTGTCACTGGAGGCGTGGCGGCGAACCAGGAATTGCGCGAGCGCTTCCAGCGGGATGCGGCGCGGGAAGGCCTGCCGGTGTATTTCCCTTCGCGTCCGCTGGCGACAGATAATGCAGCGATGATCGCGGCGGCGGCGTATCCGAAATTTCTGGCGGGGGAGTTTGCGCCGGTGGATTTTTCGGCCGAGGCGGGATTGGCGCTGAAGTAGCTTTCAGCCATCAGCCATCAGCGTTCAGCCAAAACCTGGACAAAAATTGAATCACGCAGCCGCGGGGCTGAGAGCTGACGGCTGATGACTGACGGCTGTTTTAACCGCTGGTCGCTTCGGCCTTCGCGATAGGAATGCCTAGTACGGTCTGCAGTGCTTTCGCCAGTTGCTCTTCGATGTTGATATCTTTGAAGATGGCAAAATCGGCGCGGTGTTCCCACTTCTCGAAGCCACTTTGCTTTCCCGCCACGATTACCACGGGGATGTCGGCGCTTGCGGGCTGGCTCTTCAAAGCTGTAATCAGTTCGCTGCCATCCATCTTCGGCATTTGCATGTCGGTGATGATGAGGTCGGGGTGAATCCGCTTGAGGGTTTCCAAGGCGTCTTGCCCATTGGTCGCCGATTCCACCGTGAATCCTCGTTCTTCAAGGAAACGGCAGACGGTATGCCGGATGAGCATAGAGTCGTCCACAACCAACGCCACTAAGGGCATTTTGTACTCCACGTAGACAAATTCCCCCCTGGGGCCGACATTAACAAAATGTTAATCAGCGAACAAGTGACCAAAGCCCGTTGGACGGTTACCTTCGTTCCGGCGACGGAGCGTTTGATTCGATAGAGCGACGGGGGTCCTCGCGTGTCCGGGTATAGGTCCATGGTCTGACGGGCGGGGATGCCCGCCGCTCCATCGAATCAGCGAAGCGGGAGTGGGATCAGAGTTCGTTCAGCTTCGTCTCTTCGATCGTCATGTCTTTGAATTCGCTGGATTCGAATACTTCCCCGCATTCGAGGCACTCTACGAATTCGGAGTCCTCCTCGCGGGCTACAATCCGCACACTCGGGTGCTTACACGTTGCCATGTTGCTTCTCTTCTCGGGGGGTGACGGCGGGATTGAATTCATAAATCCGGTATGGCTATTCCGGAATGAGCCGGAAGGAATTTCGCCGGATAATTGGCCGTATTTTAGCCTCACCCTGTAGCTTGTCAAGTCCCCTAGGTGAGGGTAGGGGGTGACCACTGGACTCTGCCGATGGCGTGCGGCCCGAAGGCCGTCCCGGTGTGCGCTTCCGGGCGCGATCCACGGCTAAATTGGAAATCCGACCTATTTTGTCGCATCGGCCTAAGCCATTCGGGCGCATAGCCTTACCATTCGGTGGGCGCTTGCACCCGTTGCCTGCGGGGAGTTGCATTCCGGATGAAACGCCTCTAGAATAGTTATATCCGACTGAAAAGGTCGTATTTAGGGAGTCCCTTAGACGCGGCATGCTGAAGCTGACCAAAAAGGCGGATTACGGCTTGATGGCCATGAAGCATCTCGCCGAGCATGCGGATAAAGGCGCATGCAGCGCCAAGGATGTAGCCGACGCTTACGGGATTCCGCCCGAGGCGCTGGCCAAGATTCTGCAACGGCTGGTAAAGGCCGGGCTGCTGCATTCGCAGCATGGAACCAACGGCGGATACACGCTGGCGCGCGACGGTCACAAGATCAGCGCGTTTGAGGTGATTCGGGCGATTGATGGGCCGCTGTTCATTACCTCTTGCATTACGGTGCGGGGGGAGTGCGATCAGAGCGAGCGCTGCACCATTCGCGAGCCGTTGCGGCGGGTGAATCAGAGCATCGAGGATGTACTGCGGAGCATCAGTATTTCGGAGATGCGGGAAGAGCCGGAAGAGAATTTGATGGAAGCGAAGGTGGCGGCGGAGTTGGTGAGGATTCGGTAGGTAACGCTGACCTGACGGTCAGCGGGCAGGCGAGCTTGCCCTGAGCGAAGTCGAAGGGGCGCCTGTCCCCACAGAGTATTGCATGGGCATTGCAGATTTCCAGGAGAGAGCGATTATGAGTACGGATGTAAAGACGATCCCCCAAGAAAAGATGGAGCGGCACGCTGCTCCGAACGGCGTCAAGCTGCCCGTCTACATGGACAATCACGCCACCACCCCGATGGACCCGCGGGTACTGGAAGAGATGCTGCCTTACTTCATGGAGAAGTTCGGCAATGCGGCCAGCCGCAACCATTCCTTCGGCTGGGCGGCCGAGGAGGGCGTGGAGCAGGCGCGCGATCGGATTGCGAAGCTGGTGGGCGCGACCACCAAGGAAATCATCTTTACCTCGGGAGCGACCGAAAGCGATAACCTCGCCATCAAGGGTGTCGCCGAGATGTACCGGGAGAAGGGCAATCACGTCATCACTGCCGTGACCGAGCACAAGGCGGTGCTCGATACCTGCAAGCGCCTGGAGAAGTACGGCTACCGCGTGACCTACCTGCCGGTGCAGAAAGACGGCTTGATCGATCTCGATGACCTGAAGCGCGCCATGGATGACAAGACCATCCTGGTGACGATCATGGCTGCGAATAACGAGATCGGCGTGCTGCAGCCTTGGGAAGAGATCGGCAAGCTGTGTCACGAGCGCGGTGTGATCTTCCACACCGACGCGACGCAGGCGGTGGGCAAGGTTCCGATGGATCTCAACAAGCAGAACGTCGACCTGGCCTCGATTTCGGCTCATAAGATGTACGGGCCGAAAGGCGTCGGCGCTTTGTACGTGCGGCGCAAGAATCCACGCGTGCAGCTTTCGGCAATTATCGACGGCGGCGGGCACGAGCGCGGCATGCGCTCGGGGACCTTGAACGTTCCCGGCATCGTCGGTCTGGGCAAGGCTTGCGCTCTGGCGCAGGAAGATCTACCGAAGGAATCCTGCAAGCTGGCGGGGCTGCGCAACCGGTTGCGCGAGAGCATCATGTCGCGGCTGGATGAGTGCTACATCAACGGCTCGATGGAGCACCGGCTGCCGGGGAACCTCAACATCAGCTTCGCGTACGTCGAGGGCGAATCGCTGCTGATGGGTATCAACGACATCGCAGTTTCGAGCGGATCGGCCTGCACCTCGGCGACGCTGGAGCCATCTTATGTATTGAAGGCGCTGGGCGCGGGGGATGATTTGGCGCATAGCTCGATCCGGTTCGGGCTGGGGCGTTTCAACACCGAGGCAGAAGTGGATTACGTGGCGGATCGGGTCGTGGAGACGGTTTCCCGGCTGCGCGAACTTTCGCCGCTGTATGAGATGGCGAAAGAGGGGATTGATTTGAAGACGGTGAAGTGGGCGGCAGAGTAGGTTTTTACTGTCGGCACTGTCATCCTGAGCGAAGTTTTTCCTGCGCGAATGCGCAGGAAAAACGCAGTCGAAGGATCGCTATTGTGCCGGGAGATTGGCGGCCGTAGGGGGAGTTCTCACGCTGCTGTGGCGGAAATTCCCTGACGGGGTTTGGGAGTTGTGCGGGGTAGGGGTCCTTCGACTCCGCTCAGGATGACAAGCTTTGTAGAGAACAGTTTGTGCAAGACGATTTCTCAGGAGAATAAAGAATCATGGCATATAGCGATAAGGTCATAGATCACTACAACAATCCCCGCAACGTGGGGTCCATGGACAAGAGCAGCTCCGAAGTCGGAACTGGACTTGTTGGCGCCCCGGAATGCGGCGACGTGATGAAGCTGCAGATCAAGGTTAACCCGCAGAGCGGCGTGATTGAAGACGCCAAGTTCAAGACCTTCGGCTGCGGGTCAGCGATTGCGTCTTCGTCTTTGGCCACCGAGTGGGTAAAGGGCAAAACGGTGGACGAGGCGCTGGCTATCAAGAACACGGACATCGTGAAGGAGCTGTCGCTGCCTCCGGTGAAGATTCATTGCTCGGTGCTGGCGGAAGACGCCATCCGCGCGGCGATTCATGACTGGAAGAACAAGCAAACGGCGGGCAAGCCGGTGGCCGTAGCAGCGAAATAGCTTTTGTGGTGTGGGCGCGGGCGACTCGCCCGCGCGCGAAGGTCTGTGGTCTGACGGGCGGGGACGCCCGTCGCTCCATTGCGCATTGGGATGAAATATGTCTTCTGTTGCGGAAGAAACAAAAGCGGCGCCCGCTAAGGGCATTCAAGTGACACCCAAAGCCCTGGCTCGCGTGCGCTCGGCTATGGCCAAGGAAGGCGTCTCGCCTGAAACTGGCGGATTGCGCCTGGGCGTGCAGGGCGGCGGCTGCTCGGGGCTGAGCTACAACATTCGTTTCGACACGCAACCGCGGGAGCGCGACCGGGTTTTTCAGTTCGATGACGTGCGGGTGTTCGTGGACCCTAAGTCGTTTATCTATCTGCACGGCATGATTTTGGATTACCAGGAAACGCTGATGCAGCAGGGATTCATGTTCGTGAATCCCAATGCGTCGAAGTCGTGCGGCTGTGGAACGTCTTTCTCAGGTTAGGGGTTGTGTGCTGCAGCCGCCCTCGGCTGCATGGCGGTCGCCACGGCTGTCGCGTAGTCCCCTTCCTTGGTGCTTTGTCCGGGTTCGCGGGCGAGGGCGCCCGCGCCACACAAGCCAAAAATGGCAATCGAAGTGTCCAATCCGGCTAGCACCACTTCAAGCTGCTGGTCTTGCGGCGATATGCGGGCAGTTCAGTTCTGCACCGCGTGCGGCAAAGTACAGCCCCCGCGGCCGGCGGATTATTTCAGCTTCTTCGGTCTGCCTCGCAAGCTGAATGTAGACGTCGCCGCGCTGGAGCACGAATTTTACGAACTGAGCCGCAAGCTGCATCCTGATCTCAACGCGCGCGCCGATCCGCGGGAACAGGAATGGAGCCTGGAGCAAAGCTCGCAGCTCAACGATGCGTACCGCACGCTGAAAGACCCCATCAGGCGCACGGAATATCTGCTTCATCTCGAAGGCGTGCAACTGGAGGAGCAATCTAAAGCCGCCACCGAGCAGGCGCGTGCCTCGGGCGAAATCAAGAAGCAGGTCGTTCCTCCGGATCTGCTGGAGGAAGTTTTCGACCTGAACATGCAGCTCGAAGAGTTGCGCATGCACAAGAAGATGGGAGAAGACGATCCCGCGCTGATCGAGGAAGTGGGCCGCCAGAAGCTGGAATTGGAAGAGAAGTACGAGGCTTTGCTCAACGAGTTGAAGGAATACTGGAACGAGTGGGACAAAGTCGAGGCCAACGGCAGCGAAGAAGACCGCCGCAAAGTCTGCGACAGGATGGTGGATTTGCTGAATCGCAGAAACTACATTCGGAATTTGGTGAGAACGGTGGAGGAAGTGGTAGGGAATTGAAAATTTGGTAATCAGGTAATTTGGTAATTTGCGAACTTGCCCGAACAAGGCTCTTAAATTACTAAATTACCCGATTACAAAATTACCAAATGGCTCATGGCATCTGACCGCATCGTCGGCATCGATCTCGGCACCACGAACTCTCTCGTGGCGTTCATGCAGGGGCAGAGCCCTGTGGTGATTCCGGGTGAGGATGGATTGAATCTGGTGCCCTCGGTCGTCGCCTTGGGCGAGGGCGATCAGATCGTGGTGGGAACTGCCGCACGAAAATATTTGATCGAGACGCCGGAGCGGTCGGTCTATTCGATCAAGCGGCTGATGGGGCGCGGGGTGGAAGACATTCGGGAAGAGCTGAAGCTGTTTCCCTTCCACCTGGCTGATGATCTGCAGGCCGGGGAAGTAATCCGCATCAAGCTGGGCGAAAAGACCTTCACGCCGCCGGAAATTTCGGCGTTTATTCTGCGCCAGCTCAAGCGCAATGCTGAGCGTTTTTTCGGCGCGCCGGTGACGCAAGCGGTTATCACCGTGCCCGCGTATTTTAATGACGCCCAGCGGCAAGCGACGAAAGACGCGGGCCGGATCGCAGGGCTCGACGTTCTGCGCCTGGTGAATGAGCCTACTGCGGCTTCGCTGGCCTACGGACTCGACAAGAAGCAGAACGGCATTGTCGCGGTTTACGATCTGGGTGGCGGGACATTCGATATTTCTATCCTCAAGCTGCACGATGGAATTTTCGAAGTGATTGCCACCAACGGCGATACTCACCTGGGCGGCGACGACATCGACAACCTGCTGATCCGGATTGCGCTCGACGACATCCGCGGCGACATGGGCCTGGACGTTTCGCGCAACGGGGAAGCGGTGGCTACGATTCGCAAGGCAGTGATCGAAGCCAAGATCGCATTGTCATCGCAACCTTCGGCCAAACTGGAAGTCGAGTTAACCGGCGGCAAGCACTATCTTCGCGAGATTACGCGGGAGCAGTTCGAGCAACTGATTCAGCCGATCGTGGATCGCACGGTTGCGCCGTGCAAGCAGGCTCTGAAAGATGCCGGACTCAAGCCGGAGCAGATCGACGAAGTCGTGCTGGTCGGCGGCTCGACACGCATTCCCAAAGTGCGAGTGCTGGTGGAGGAGTTGTTCCATCGCAAGCCGCACACCGATTTGAATCCTGACGAAGTGGTCGCGCTGGGTGCCGCGGTGCAGGCGAATATTCTCGCGGGTGGCTCGGAAGCTACGCAGGACATGCTGCTGCTCGATGTCACGCCGCTCTCGCTGGGCATCGAGGTCGCGGGTGGCGTCACTGACAAAATCATCCTAAGAAACTCGACCATTCCGGCGTCGGCGACTCAGCACTACACTACGCAAGTGGACGGGCAGGTAAACGTTGCTATCCACGTGCTGCAGGGCGAGCGCGAACTGGCCAAGGACTGCCGGTCCTTGGCGCGGTTTGATTTGAAAGGCATTCCGCCCATGGCGGCGGGCATGGCGCGCATCGAGGTGAAATTTCTGATCGACGCCAACGGCATTCTGCATGTTTCCGCCCGCGAGCAACGGAGCGGAAAAGAAGCGGAGATCGAAGTGCAGCCCAGCTACGGCCTGACCGATGAGCAGGTCGAGAGCATGATTCTCGATTCCTTCGATGCGGCGGAAGAAGACTTCCGCCAGCGCCAGATCATCGAGGCGCGCGGCGAAGCGGAGACGATTCTGGCCGCGCTCGACAAGGGCAAGAAAAGCCTGGCCTGGGGCCAGCTTTCCAGCGCCGAGAAAAAGGAAATCGCTAAGCTGGAGAAAGCGTTGCTGGAAGTGAAAGGCGAAGACGATCACCAGGCGATTCGCAAGAATATCGACGCGCTGAATCAGGCCACCACGCGGCTGGCGGAGTTGATGATGGACAGCGCGGTGTCGACTGCCCTGAAGGGCAAGACGATGGATGAGGCGGACGTGGGCGAAGGGCCGGAAGCGCCGCATCCCATGGCCAAGGCAGAGTTTAAGTAGGTTTCCCCCGTGCTTCCCTGTGGCCCCTGTGGTTAAGGCTTGAAAGATTTAAACCACAGGGAACACAGGGGAGCACAGGGACATCACAGGAGAGGTTATGGCAGACGAGAAAACGCAGGCTTCCTGCACGGCAACCGTGGAGCCTCCCGGCGAGAACACGGTCGAAGTGACCTTCCTGCCTGAGGGCAAGACGGTGCAGTTTGAGCACGGCAAGTTGCCATACAAAGACCACGGCAAAGAGCAGTCCCTACTGGATGTGGCGCTGAATAATCACGTCACGCTCGACCATGCCTGCGGCGGCAACTGCGCCTGCACCACCTGCCACGTATGGGTGAAGGAGGGCGCCGAGAATCTCTCTCCCATGGAAGACGATGAAGCGGACAGGCTCGACATGGCGGCGGATTTACAGTTAAACTCGCGTCTCGGCTGTCAGGCGGTCATCACCAAGCCGGGTAGGGTTGTGGTGGAGATTCCAGCCTGGAACCGGAATTATGTGTCGGAGGAACACTGAAACCAGCATTTAGCACTTAGCAATTGGCATTTAGTCTTGCTGGGACCTTGCCGGGAGCGGCAAGAGCCCCGAATGACGAAATGCTAAGTGCTGAATGCTAAGTGCTGATTTACAAGGAGCACCCATGCCGAAAGAACTTACCTGGGATGACGCCGAAGATATTGGCATCCTGCTGTCGGAAAAGCATCCTGAACTCGATCCGCTGGATTTGCGGTTCACTGACCTGCACCGCCATGTGACCGAGCTTGCGGATTTTAAGGACGATCCCAAGAAATCCACCGAGGGCAAGCTGGAAGCGATTCAGATGGCGTGGCATACGGAGTGTCTGGATCGGACGCAAGGCTAATTTGCATCTCCCGATGGCGGGCCGTAGAATCGGAATCACATCGATGGCGCTTGCCGGCTGCTGACGCCTGCTGCAAGTTTCCACGAATTTTCCTCCACCAGACCGATCCGCCGCGGGAGAGATGGCCGAGTGGCTGAAGGCGCACGCTTGGAAAGCGTGTATACGGGAAACCGTATCGGGGGTTCGAATCCCTCTCTCTCCGCCAGTTCTCCCGTCAGGCTCTCTATTCTCCACATATGACCTATTACGTCGTGGCCTTTACGATGGCGCAGGTGCGGCAGGGAGCGCTTGGATTCCAGCGCGAATTGAGCGCGGCGTTGTCGGAATCGCGCGAGCTGAGAGTTTATTCGGCGAGCCCATTCGATCTCGACGAACGGCGCAGGCTTAAGGACCGGTTCGGAGGAGATATCGTCTACTTTCTGAATGATGCCGCCCGCGGGGTATGCCAGCTTCGTGGCATCGAGTTGCAGTACATAGCGGAAATCCCGGAGGAAGAGCTACCTCGGAGACGAGCCTTGGTGGTCGGCATTCCGGATGCGGCGGTAAACCAGGGCGAGCCAGGTTCTTGACCACCCAAGGCAGATGGAGCGACGGGCGTCCTCCTCGCCCGTCAGACCACAGCCCGTTGTGCTGAGAGGAGAGGGCTCCAGCCGCTCCATCTATATCTGACTGGGTTTGTCAATATTCGCCCGCCAGGACCTGGGTAATGTACAGTTTGAATCTGCGCAGCAGATAGTGGCGCCCGCTGCCGCGATCTCTGGGGGCAGGAATGAAAGCATCAATGTTTTATCGAATCGCTGCTGTTCTTCTGCTACTTTTCGCGGCAGGACATACACTCGGTTTTCGCCAGTCTGATCCCAAATGGGGAGTTGATGCCCTTCTTGGCTCAATGCGGTCCATGCACTTCGAGGTGCAGGGGTTCTACCGCACGTATTGGGACCTCTTTGTGGCGGCCGGATTCTCTGTCGGCGTGTTTTATCTATTCGCGGCGATATTGGCATGGCAACTGGGTGGACTTCCGGCAGCGACTTTGGCGCTCATGCGCGGCACCACGTGGGCGTTCGCCCTTTGTTTTGCCGCCATCACAGTTGTGAGCTGGAGATACCTCTTTATCCTGCCCATCGCGTTCTCAATCGTGATTACTTTTTGTTTGATTGCGGCGGCATGGCTTTCGGCGAGGCAGGTTTCCGCGCCTCCTTTGCGATAGCAAGGCAAGCGGGGGTCAAACTGCACTTCTAGCAACACGCAAAAAATCCTCGCAGTTTCGAGCCATTTGTCGTATAATCAAAGCCGTAGCTAAGTTTGATTCACACGCAATTGAAAGTCGGTACCGCCAACCAGCGTCACCCCCTCTCACTAGCAGCGATTCTTCTCAGCTCCAATTCAAACACAGAAAAAGGAACATCAATGGCAGAACAAGGAACAGTAAAGTGGTTTAACGACGCCAAAGGCTATGGCTTCATCAGCCGTCAGAATGGCGAAGACGTTTTCGTGCACTTCTCCGCGATCCAAGCGGGCGGGTTTCGCAGCCTGCAAGAAGGCCAAACCGTGCAGTTCGACGTGACCAAGGGCCCTAAGGGCTGGCAAGCGGAGAACGTTCAGGCTGTCTAGCTGAGAGTTTCGAAGCGATACCAGTGCCCGGGATTCGAAAGAATCCCGGGCATTTTTCGTTGGTGGTTCCGTTCGCCGGGGAAGTCTTTAACCACGAAGGGCACGAAGGTACACGAAGAAAAACCCTCCGTTCGTACGGCATGGCCACCTTTACAATGCTCTAGTCTCTGAGTCTTATCCCGCGATGACGATGCCACTCTCCCTGCACGATCTTCTCGCCAGTTACGACGAGCGCACGCCGCTTGCGGAAGCGTCAACCATCCCGGCGTCATGGTACGTGGATGCGCGCGTCGCCGAACTTGAAGCCCGAGTCGTCTTCAGCAAGACATGGCAACTGGTGGGGCGCGACGAGCAACTGGAGAAGCCCGGCCAGTTCATTACCGCGAACATCGCAGGCGAACCGATCGTTGTCGTGCGCGGAGACAATCGTGCGTTGCGCGCCTTCTACAACATTTGCCGCCATCACGCGGCGGCCGTGGTAACGGAAGCTTGCGGCCAGGCCTCGATTCTGCGCTGCCCTTATCACGGCTGGAGCTACGGCCTAGACGGCTCGCTTAGGGGCACGCCGGAGTTCGAGGGCGTGAAGAATTTCGACCGCGGGCAGAATGGTTTGATTCCGGTGCAGGTTGAGACCTGGGAGAACTTCGTTTTCGTGAATCTCGATCCCAATGCTGCAACGCTGCAGAGCTTCTTGGGCGGTCTGGTCAGGAAGGTCGCTCCGCTCGAGATTGCCAAGCTGCGCTACTTCGAGCGCCGCGTCTATGACATCCACTGCAACTGGAAAGTTTTCGTCGATAATTATCTCGACGGCGGCTACCACGTCCCTCACCTGCACAAGGGCCTGAACAGCGTGCTCGACTACAAGCAGTACACCATCGAAAACGAAGACCGGTACTGTCTGCAGTCCAGCCCAATGGTGACTTCCGGGGCGGATCAGGCTACCGGCGCCACTCGCAAGGGAGACCGCGCCTGGTATTTCTGGCAGTATCCCAACCTGATGATCAACTGCTACGAAGGCTACATGGACACCAACCTCGTGCTTCCGGTCGATGTGGACCACTGCCGGGTGATTTTCGATTTCTACTTTGGCGACGTGAGCGAGGCGCGCCGCGGATACAACGAACAAAGCGTTGCGGTCGGCGCGAAAGTGCAGGAGGAAGATTTAGGAATTTGCGAGGCAGTGCAGCAGGGATTGAAATCGCGAGCCTACAACGCCGGCAGGCTCTCGGTGCGGCGGGAAGCGGGGGAGCACCTCTTCCATCGCCTGCTCGCGGCGGATCTGAAGCGAGGACTGGCCGACGCCGTCGTCACGTCGAAGTAGCGGATACAGGTTAGGAGTAACCACAGGCGGCACAGGGAAGCACAGGGGAAGGCCGACCGGTTAAAGGAGGCTGCCACCGAAAAGTGCTCCAGCATCCCCGTAATGCGTATAATGCTGGCGCGCCACAATGACTCCAATCAATCCGCAACCACCGAAACCCAAATCGGCCGGAGGACACGTCATGCACTCGCAGTCCACTCCCAATTCTCCAAGCCGCAGAAATTTCATCACCACCGCCAGTGGATTGCTCGCCGCCGCCGCAGCCATGCCCAGCGGCGCCTCCGCATTGGCGGGCGCGGGGCCTAGTTCATCGAGCCCTGGACCTCTGCCGGAAGGCACAGCCCGCAAGATTCCCATTGGAGTGTTCGATCCGGCCTTCCCCAAACTCTCCCTCGACGCCATGCTCGAGAAAGTTTCGGCGCTCGGCCTCGAGGCGATGGAAATCGGCACCGGCGGATATCCCGGCTCGGCGCACTGTCCGGTGCAAGAGTTGCTCGACGATCCCGCCAAGCTGCGCGCCTGGAAAAAGAAATTCGAAGACCTCAACATTCAGGTCGCGACCCTCAGTTGCCACGGGAACCCAGTACATCCGGATTCCAAAATCGCCGAGCGCGACGCCGCGACTTTCCGCCGCACCGTGTTGCTGGCCGAGAAGCTCGGCGTCAAAGTAATCGTTGGCTTTTCTGGATGCCCCGGCGGCAATCCCACGGACGCTGCGCCCAACTGGGTCACCTACCGCTGGCCTCCGGAGTTTGCAAAGTCTCTCGACTGGCAGTGGAAAGAGAAAGTCATTCCCTACTGGCAGCAGGCCGCTAAGTTCGCGCGTGAACATGGCATCCATCGACTCGCTCTGGAGATGCATCCTAATCAGGTTGTCTACAACCCCATGACCCTGCTCAAACTGCGCGAAGCTGTAGGCGAGGAACTGGGTGCCAACTGCGACCTCAGCCATTTATTCTGGCAAGGCTGCGATCCCGTGGAAGTCATCCATCTGCTAGCAAAGCACGGCGCGCTCTTTCACGCCCATATGAAGGACACAGTTCTGTTCAAGGACAACGTGGCCAAGTACGGCGTTCTGAATTTCGCTTTCGAAGCCAGCGAACTTCCGCAGGCCTCGGACACGTTCCGCGCCGTCGGCTACGGGCACGGCGCCAGCCTGTGGAAGGACATCGTCCGTGCCTACATGGAAGTCGGATACGAGGGTATTCTCAGCATCGAGAACGAAGACCCCATTCTGACCGGAGAAGTCGGCGTGGAGCGCGCCGCCTTCGTGCTGAAGAATGTTCGCAACGAACTGCTGAACAGCTGAGAAGAAGGGAAGCCATGGACCGTCGAACTTTCTTAGGTACGATGACAGCCACCACGTTGCTGGCGCGGCGCTTCGCTTGGGCAGCGGATGAGCACAGGATCGAAAACATCGGCGTGCAGCTCTATACTGTCCGCGACCTGATCGCGAAAGATTTCGACGGAACCCTCGCCAAGGTGGCCGCCGTCGGCTACAAAGAAGTTGAGCTTGCCGGCTTCGCCATGGACTTTTCTACCGGCAAGGTCACCTACTTCAACCATTCTCCGCAGGATCTGCGCGCCGCTCTCGATCACCACGGCTTGAGAGCGATATCAACACACGTGAACTACAAGAGCCTGGCGCCGGAGAATTTCCCTAAAGTTGTGGAAGCGAGCCAAGTGCTGGGTCATAAGTACATCGTGAATCCCTGGATCGACGAAGAAGTTCGCAAGCAGGCCGATGGCTGGAAGCAGGTCGGCGCTACTTTCAACGCGGCCGGAGAACTCACGCAGAAGGCCGGGATGCAGTTCGCGTATCACAATCACTGGTTTGAATTTCTGCCGGTAGATGGAAAGCTTCCTTACGACATTCTGCTGGCGGAGTGCGACGCAAAGTTGGTGAAAATGGAGATGGACCTGTGTTGGATTACGGCTGCCGGAGGCGATCCGCTCAAGTACTTCGTGCGCTATCCGGGGCGATTTCCGCTGGTGCACGTGAAGGATCTGAAAGAACTTCCGAAGGTCACAACCGGAGGCGCACAGAACTTCGGCGACACCGTCGACTTGACCGCGGTAGGGAGCGGCATCATCGACTGGAAGCGCATTTTCGCGCACTCGAAGCAGGCCGGCATCAAGTACTACTTCGTCGAGCACGACAGGCCCAAGGACGCGATCGCGAGCATCCGGGCCAGCTACGAGTACTTAGAGAAGCTGCGGTTTTCGTAGCGCCGTAAAGCAACCGAGAACCGCGAACTAAAAACTATGATCTGATACTTCGCGATAAATCAATAATAGATGTGCCGCGTCTGAGGAGATCCGAATCACCTGGAAAGCTCAGATATCAGTTTGCGAGTTCTCGGTTCGCAGTTATCTCGACAGAGGCTTCTAATGCCGCAAGTCATTCGTTCCCCGAAAGTCTACGACGTGTGCATCGTTGGCTCCGGCGCCGCCGGTGGCACCGCGGCCAAAGTCCTGACCGAAGGCGGGCTGAATGTGGTCATGTTGGAAGCCGGCCCACCGCTGAACCCTGAGAAGGACTACAAAGAGCACGTCTGGCCCTACGAGCTGGCGCACCGCGGAGTCGGTCCCGGCGGAAGATTCCGCCACGAACTCAACGATGAATTCCTCGCCCCCAACGGCTTCTGGGAAATCGAGGGCGAGCCCTACACCTCTGCGCCGGGTTCACGCTTTCGCTGGTTCCGCTCCCGCATCGTAGGCGGACGCACCAACCACTGGGGACGCATCGCCCTGCGCTTCGCTCCCGTGGACTTCAAAGCTCGCTCCAACGACGGCATGGGCGACGACTGGCCGCTTTCCTACGAAGATCTGAGGCCTTACTACGACAAAGTGGAGAGCTACATCGGTGTTTTCGGAAGCCACGAAAATATTCCCAGTGCGCCAGACGGAATATTTCTCCCGCCGCCCCGGCCGCGCTGTACCGAAACCATCGTCAAGAAATCCTGCGATCATCTCAACATTCTTTGCATTCCGTCGCGCATGGCCATCCTTACCAAGCCGTTGAATGGCCGCGCGGCTTGCCACTATTGCGCGCAGTGCGGCCGCGGTTGTTTGACCGCTTCCAATTTCAGTTCCAGCCAGGTAATGATTCCACCCGCGCAAGCCACTGGCCGCTTCACGTTGATTACGAACGCGATGGCGCGAGAGATTGTTGTCGGCAAGGACGGAAAAGCCCAGGCCGTTGTCTACATCGACAAAGGAACACGGACAGAACAGCGGGTGCACGCCAGAGCTTTTATGGTGGCGGCAAGTGCGTGCGAGTCTGCGCGCCTGCTGCTGAATTCGCGCTCCACGCTATTTCCCGATGGTTTGGCCAATTCATCGGGCGTTGTGGGACGTTATCTTACCGACAGCGTGGGCAGTTCTGGCACGGGCTACTTTCCCCAGTTGGAAAAAGTTCCGCCGCACAATCACGACGGCGTCGGCGGCATGCATATGTACGTGCCGTGGTGGAAGTTCGACCGCAAGAACGACTTCCTGCGCGGCTATCACATCGAATTCGGCGGCGGTCCGCGCATGCCCGGCGTGGGCGAATTCGAAGGCGTGTGTGACCGCGTCGAAGGATATGGCGTAGCCCTGAAGCAGCAGTGCCGCCGGCAGTACGGCGCCTATATCGGCTTCGCCGGCCGCGGCGAAATGATCCCCAACGAACACAGCTATTGCGATCTAGATCCCGATACGGTCGACCAGTGGGGGATCCCGGTGCTGCGCTTCCATTGGGAATGGGGCGAAAACGAAATCAAGATGGCGAAGGATATGCAGGAAACTTTCCGTGCCATAACCGAAGCCGCGGGTGGAACCTATTACAGCCGCGCCAAGCCGGGGGGTGAGCATCCCTACGGCATCGCCGATGGCGGCGTGATTATTCACGAACTAGGCACGGCGCGCATGGGAACGAGTCCCAAGACTTCCGCCCTGAATCAGTATTGCCAGGCGCACGATGTGAAGAATGTGTTCGTCACCGACGGAGCTTGCTTCGTCAGCAACGCCGACAAGAATCCGACTCTCACGATTATGGCGTTATCGTGGCGGGCGTCGGAGTATTTGCTGCAGCAGGCGAAGCAGGGAAGTGTGTAGTGCTGTGTCATCCTGAGCGCAGGGAATGCTTCGCGAAGCGGAGCATTCCCGAAGTCGAAGGACCCCGCGTCTGCGTCGGGCGGGAGGGACGATGCAAGGCATTTTCACTGCCTTCTGTACAAGCCGTCCAGAGAATGCCTTGCAGCGTCCGTGGCCGCGGTGGGCCCGCCCCGGGGTCCTTCGGCTCGCGAGGGTCGCGCTAAGTGCGCACCGCCCGACTTCGCCCAGGATGACAGGCGTTGGAAGTCGAACAGTCTAAGCCAGGTGTGGGCCTCAAGTAACCGGAACGGCAGTCGCAGGAGCAAATCATGTCCGCTACATTAAGCCGGCGCGACGTTTTGAAGTCATTGACAATCGGGGCCTTTGCCGGCTCCGTGCTATCCGTGATTCCCGCTGAGGCCGCCGAGCACGCGCACAAAATGGTGTCCGCGGAGAAGGCCGCCGCTCCCAGCGGAGCCTACACCCCCAAGTTCTTCCCCGGGAACCAATACACAACGCTACAAGCTCTCTGCCAGACCATCCTCCCCGCCGACGCCGAGACCGGCGGCGCTATTGAAGCGGGCGCACCCGAGTTTATCGACTTGCTCACCAGCGAAAATCCCGAATATCAGCTCCAACTGGGCGGTGGCCTGATGTGGCTGGACGGCGTTTGCTCGAATCGCTACGGCGCCACCTATCTCGGCTCGACCCCGGAACAGCAGAAGGAAATTCTCGATCAGATCGCCTATCGCAAGAGTGCCGAGGTCGATCCCAGCCTGGGGCCAGGCGTGGAATTCTTCGCATTCCTGCGCAACCTGACCGCCGACGGATTCTTCACCAGCAAGATCGGCATCCAATACCTCGGCTACATGGGGAACAAATATCTGCTGGAGTTTCCCGGTTGTCCGCCGGTGCCTGGAGTCTAACCATTCCTAACCGGTTTAGCCGGTTATCATTCCGAGCGCAACCGGGAATCTGCTTGCTGTTTGCCGACGGCAGACAGACACCAGACGTTCTCACTGCGCCCGAAACGACAAATTTACGAGTGTGGGACAGTCGCGCTCCTCCTCGCCGGTGAGCCAAGTTACAGGATAAAATCTGAGCGTCGACTGAACCAATGCGGGCGGGATTCCAATGCGCGGGCTGTGGTGAGTGGAACGAAACCATGGCCGATGAATCCGGCGGGGAGATCCAATCCTACGTCGAGGATTGCCAGGTCTGTTGCCGGCCCAACGTCCTGCGCATCCAGTTCGACCCGGAGACGCGTGAGGCGGCGATCAGCGCGAAGTTGGAGTAGCATTTTTCATGGGACCGGGCATTTACATTGGCACTTAGCATTTGGCCATTCGAGGCTCTTGCCGAGTTGCAGCAAGGGCCCTCACGGCTAAATGCCAAGTGCTAATTGCTAAGTGCTACAACTTGAGGCAAACCCAATGACCAGCAGCTATAGCAGTCCCGGACGGATGGTCGCCCATAACATGGTGACAACTCAGTTTGAGTTGGACGGTTTCCGAGTCGTACGCACGTTGGGTGTGGTCCGCGGTATTATCGTTCGCTCGCGCTCCGTCTTCGGAACCATCGGCGCCAGCCTGCAAACTCTCGTGGGCGGCAATATCACATTACTGACTAACCTCTGCGAAAAAACCCGCGCGGAAGCCTTCGACCTGATGCTGAAGCACGCAGCCGACCTAGGCGGAAACGCGGTGGTCGGCGCCCGCTACGACGCTACCGAGGTGATGCAGGGCGTCACCGAAGTGCTGGCCTATGGAACCGCGGTTGTGGTTGAGCCGATGAAGTAGCCGGAAGACGCGTTGCCGTCTTCGAAATATGGCCATAGTCGTTTTGTAGCGTAGGAGCATGATATGAGAGAAGTGGCCGCCAGCGAGTTCAAGGCGCAATGCTTGGCGATTATGGATCAAGTTCAGGAAAGCGGCGAGCCGGTGTTGATCACCAAACACGGCAAGCCTGTAGCCAAGTTGGTTCCAGCACGAAAGAATGGCGACGACATTTTCGGCTACATGGCAGGGAGGGTAAAAATCGTCGGCGACATCGTCGGTCCAGTTACACCGCTGGAGACTGGGAACACAAGTGATCCTGCCCGGTAAGCACCAGCTCAGCGATTGTCGAAGGCATGCCGTCGGTCACGGCCGATAAACAAATTCGTCAGGCAAAAGTGGCGCGGACGATATGGTAGGAGGCAACGAAGCGGTCCAACGACGGACTCAGTGTTGCACGTCCGGTGTGACGGTGACACTAGGAGGTGCCATCTGCGCTCGCGAAGCGAGGATGCACGTGTTGGTTTCAGGGCGTCCAGGCCACCCGGAACACAGGACGTCAATCGGCACACGTTCTATACGCTCAACCGTCATTGTACCTTCATGGGCTGGCTCGAATAGCCAACGCATTAGCTGCTCGATAATGGCGGTGCTGATTTGTTTGTTCGTTGGGCCGCTAAGGGTAACGTCCCGAACAGAACCGTCCCGCGATTCGCAATTTTGCCCGGCGCGTCCTTGCAAAGCCTGGCCGAGCACGACCCGCGAACGGCTACATCGCAGCAGAGCGGCATTCGTGATCGCAGGCGCAGCCGAGAGCGTCATACGTCTCGATCATGACGCCAGGCTATCCATCAAGGCTTGGCCCCAATCGCCGAACGACCCGCTTCGTCGATCGAGCCCGGAACGAGCATGCAGTACACCGGCTCACGGCTATGCATCGTTCCCCGAGCGGCGTGATTGGAGGCGCCATCTTTCCGATGCTTCAGCACCAAGCCGCTACGGGAAGCAGCGATCCATTCGAACCGTGAAACGCCGAATACTCGCCGGATGGACCGGCGTCCAGGTCTTTCCCCATCCTGTGTAACCGCGTAATTGTCTTTCCCTCGGGCTGTGAAGTCCCACCAGGTAATGTCTGGCATCAGCGTGGCACGGAGAGTACCTCCGAGAACGCTTTGAATCTGTCCTCCGCTTGAGGACGACTAGTTGTTCCCAGTGATCCCTTCCATCGCGGGTATCATCACAGTACTGTGCACCGACGCGGTGCCGTTCGCCTCGTTAAGCGTAGTACCGTCAGAAGGTCGAATGCGCTTGCTCACGATTACAATTCCATTCGCTACGTCGGAGAATGAAAAACCCCGGATCGTTCCATCAACCGCCCGCTTCTTCCAAGTTTGGCCACCGTCTTGGGTCGCCAAAAGCAGTCCTCCGGTGCCAGCTGCATGTCCGATTCGCTCTCTACGATGCGAGGTTCAGCAGGATTTCGCCACAGCATTATCATGCCTGCTCCCAGTTTCCGCCGTCCTGAGAGACCAGACAAGCCGCAATCGGGTTTCCCTCGGAGAACCAATTCACTAAACGCTACCCCTTGTGGTCATCCAGTCAGTTAGCCACAAGACTTCGTGGTTTGGCCAGAGGGTCTGCCATCCCTCCCCTGACCTGAAACTTTCCCATTGACACTAAACACTTTAGGCGTAAGATGTGGACAAAAGTGGTAGAAAGTGGTCGTGACGGTAGTGGTCGTGGGCACAAGTGAAACCTAGAGAGGTGCCAGTGGATTTTAGAACTGACTCCCCAGAAAACAGCCCTAACGAACCCAAAACGAACGACATTGTTGACGTTCTTACCTCCCTTGCTCTGGCAGCAGTACTAGCACAAAGACTTTCAGCCCGTTTAACGGGCAAGGCATATGTTTCGCGGCAATCACCCAACCCGCGTCGACGAAAAGGGACGGCTCAAGGTCCCCGCGGAATTCAAGCGTGTGATCGACGAGAAGTACAACACGCAATTTTACATCACGAGTTTAGACGGGAAGGTTGCCCAAGTGTATCCCTTCGAGGAGTGGGAACGGATCGAGCAGAAGCTGGCGGGGCTCTCCACCTTCAATCCTACGAAGAAGAAGTTTCTGGCGCGGGCGAACTACTGGGGCCAGCAGGTCGAAATGGACGGCCAGGGGCGGCTACTAATTCCGCAACTGCTGCGCGACGCGGCGGACATTAAGGGCGAAGTCGCGGTCCTGGGCAACCTGACCTATCTGGAAGTCAGGAATTTGGAGACGTTCCGTAAGGAGATCGAGGAGCAGGCGTTCACGGCTGAGGATGAAAAGACGCTCGACGATCTGGGCATCTAGTGGACGAAGGCTTCACACACGCCCCTCAGGGGGTTGGGCATGGCAGAGGTCATGTTCCAGTTCTTTTAAAAGAAGCGATCGAATTTTTAGCCGTACGGCGTGGCGGGACTTATATCGACGCCACGGTGGGCCTTGGCGGGCACGCTTACGAAATCGCAAAACGCCTCGGCGCACCGGGACATTTGATTGGGGTCGATAAGGATCCGGTGGCGCTGGAGAGAGCGAGAGGTGTCCTTGGTCGTTGGCCGTTGGTCGTGGGCCGAACACAAGGTCCCTCGACTGCACCTTCCGATTCGCTCCGCGAACTAGAAGGCTCCGCTCGGGATGACCCCACTGACGATTGGCCGGAGATAACGTTGATTCATGCTTCGTTTGCAGATTTTGCCAACGACCAACGACCAACGACCAACGACGGGGTTGACGGAATCCTAGCCGACCTGGGCGTAAGCAGTTTGCAGCTTGACAACCCCGGGCGCGGCTTCAGTTTTCAGGCGGATGGGCCGCTCGACATGCGAATGAATCCGCAGGCCGAGCGCACCGCCGAACAAGTGGTAAACCACCTCGACGAGCGCGAGCTTGCCGATGTGATTTACGAATTCGGTGAGGAAAGGAGGTCGCGGAGAATCGCCAGAGCCATTGTCCGGTCGCGGCCGATATCAACCACTGCGCAACTCGCAGCGGTGATTTCAGCCGCGGCCCGGCCAATGAATCGGGGTCAAGACAAGTATGAAAGACGGATTCATCCCGCGACGCGAACCTTTCAAGCTCTCCGAATCTTCGTAAACCGTGAATTGCCCGAACTGCGGGAGCTGCTACAAGCAGCCCCGCAGTTGTTGAAACCCGGTGGGAGGCTGGTGGTGATCAGCTTCCACTCGCTGGAGGACCGCATCGTGAAAGATGCCATCCGCGAAGGGGCGCAGCAGGGCTTGTACAGAGTGCTGACCAAGAAGCCAGTGACCGCATCGGCAGAAGAAATTGAACGCAATCCGCGATCACGCAGCGCGAAGCTGAGAGCCGCGGAGAAAGTTTAGAACTTGTGTGGAGACCGGTCTCTGACCCGTCTCGGCCGGGTCAAAGACCCGGCACCACATACGCCGGCGGGACGCCGGCGCTACAAAGTTTCCGGGACGGCATCGCCTCTCACAAACAGGGCGAAACAACCATCCTACTCTCGATGCCGTCCCGGAGAGCTGGGGAACAAAAACAGGACTTGAAACGGAGGTTGGGGATGTACACGGGAACATTGATTGACGATCTGATGGCAACGGTGGAACGGGCCGAAGAGAACGTTCTTCGGCGGGCAGACTCTCGACAACAGATTCCTGCGGCTTGGCATGAGATGGCCGCGGGCGAACTGAGGATCGTAGAAACCAGCTTACTCGGGGTGGCATAAATGGCGGCAGCGGCCACGGCTCTGCAGACACCGGCTTTTCCCCGGCGGCAACCTTGCTGGTCGGGCACACCTGAAATTTATTTTTCTAAAGCAATCGATAACTCCCGCTTGGTAAAAGTTGAAGATCCAAGACGTAGCCGGGAGATGAAGCAGTTCGGAGTCGCATTGGGCTGCCTGTTTTTGCTGGTCATGGTGTTTGCCTGGCAGCATTTCAAGGCTATCGAGTACGGATATAAGATCGAATCGCTCAAGCTGCAGCGCAACGGCCTGGTGGAGATGAATCGTGTGCTGCGTCTGGAAGAAGCCTCGCTGCGCGATCCTGAGCGGATCGACACTCTAGCGCGGCAAATGGGCTTGCAGTCGCCGCAGGCTGGACAGGTCATGCCAATGGATGCGATGCCGGACACGGCTGCGCGCGAGCTGGCCAGCGTAGCGCCAGTGACCGTAGTTTCGGTCCGGTAGATTTCGTTTCATGCAGGCAGGGGTCGCAGTCTGACTAACGCCGATGGAACGACCGGGGGCCTCGCTCGTCAGACCACGGGCCTGCGCCCTGACGGGCGACGACGCCCGTCACTTCATCGAGCGCAGCTCGCAGGTTGCGTCGGCTTGTTGAAAGCTGCGAATCGGCACAGCGCTGTTCCACCCCAAACCGGGACGTTCCACAGTCTGGAGCCGCGCCGTGATACAGACCGGATCTCTGAGGGCTCAAGGTGGCCGCGAGCATACCCCGCAATAAAACGAATACTCGGCTTCTCCTCCTAGGTGCATTCCTCGTCCTCTGGGGCTTCGCTATCTGTCTGCGCCTGGTCTACCTGCAGGTCTTCTGCTACGGGCAATTTGAGCAGCGAGCGCAGCATCAACAACAACGTACGACCGATGTCGCCTCCAAGCGCGGAGTTATCTATGACCGCGCCGGCAATGAACTAGCCATGTCCACCGCCGTAGACTCGGTGTTCGCAGTGCCCAGCGAGATTCACGACCTGGCGGGAACTATCGCTCTCCTTTCCCACATTACCCGGGACGATCCGCGCGAAGTGCTGGCGCGCTGCCAAGCCAGCAAGACCTTTTGCTGGGTGGCGCGCAAAGCTGACCCTGAAATTTCCGACCGCATCCGCGCCCTGAACTTGCGCGGAATCCACTTTCAAAAGGAGTCGCGGCGCTCCTATCCCAAGGGCGAGTTGGCGGCGCAGGTGGTCGGCTTCGTGGGTACGGATGACGAAGGGCTCAGCGGCATCGAGCGCGAGTACGACGACCAAATGCGCGGCAAGCCGGGCCGTATGTTGATCTCCGTGGACGCGCACAAGAAATACTTTGGCAGCGTGGAAAAGCAGCCAGATCCCGGCGAAAACGTGGTTCTCACCATCGACGAGAAAATTCAATATATCGCCGAGAGAGAATTGGGAGCTGGCGTCACCGAGAGCCGGGCCGAGTCAGGCACTGTCATCGTGGAAAACCCGCACACCGGCGAAATTCTGGCGCTGGCGAACTGGCCAACTTTCAATCCCAACCAGGCCCACAAACCCGAGTGGCTGAAAAACCACGCCGTCAGCGACGTGTATGAGCCGGGTTCTACCTTCAAGTTAGTCACCATCTCGGCCGCGCTGGACGAAAAAGTTACCACGCCGGACGAAGTGTTTGATTGTCAAATGGGGTCGATCGTCATCAATGGGCGCCGGATTCACGACTGGAAGCCCTTACGGCGCGCTCTCGGTCTCCGACATTCTGGCGCAATCCAGCGACGTGGGCGCAATCAAGATCGCCTTGCGCCTGGGTGATGACCGGCTCTACAAATACATTCGAGCGTACGGCTTCGGGCAGCAAACCGGAATTGAGTTGCCGGGTGAAACCCGGGGCCTCTCCAAGCCACTCAGCCGCTGGTCCAAAGTTTCCATCGGCGCCATTGCCATGGGACAGGAAATTGGAGTTTCGCCTATTCAGCTCGCCGCCATGGTCTCGACCATAGCTAACGATGGCATACAGATTCCTCCGCGCATTGTGGCCGGAACCACTGAGCCGCTGAGCGCGCCGCAGACGGTCGCGTTTCATCCCGAGCCGGGGCGCAGAGTGATTTCGCCTCTGACCGCCGCCCAGATGAAGCAGATGATGCAAGGAGTCGTCTTGCACGGCACAGGGCGAAAGGCAATCCTCGAAGGCTACAGCTCGGCCGGCAAATCGGGTACGGCGCAGAAAGTGGATCCGGCAACCGGAACCTATTCACGCACGAAATACATCGCGTCCTTTGCCGGATTCGCCCCGGTGAACAATCCGGCCATCACGGTGGTGGTGATTCTGGATTCGCCCCTCAACGGCCATCACGGCGGCGAGGTCGGGGCGCCGGTCTTTCAGCGTATCTCGCAGGCGGTTCTGGAATACCTGCATACCGCACACGACGTGGAAATCCCCAAGAGCCGTCAGGTGCTCCTGGCGGAACGCAATGTCAAGGAGCAGGATCTAGAGGAAGGTTCTCCGGACCGGCTGGGAGAGAACCTGGATGTAACCGAGGGCGGGGCCACCGATTCAACAACTGCAGCGGCCGAATCTCCCACTCAGGCCTCGCCGGAAGCAGCCAGCGGTGTAGTGCCGGTCGCGCTGCGGGAGCGCGAACCGGAGCCCGCAGCGGCGCCTGAAGCGAAACAGCCGCCAGCAGCCTCGGGGGCGGAGGCGACGTCAGCCCATCTTCCAACGAGCGGAACGGTGGTGCTGGATGTGGAGCGTGGCGGGATCGTAGTGCCGTCATTCTTAGGAAAAAGTGTGCGCTCAGCGGTAGAAATCGCCGAACAGACCGGACTAGATCTCGATGCTATGGGTAGCGGTTTGGCCCAGCAGCAGTCCCCCGCGCCAGGGGCTCATGTGGAGGCGGGGACCACAGTGGTAGTGAAGTTCGGGCGGTAGTGAGCAGCGTCCGCGTCAATACTGAATGAGTCTATCCCATCGTCATGCTGAGCAAGCCAGAGCAAGCGGGCGTAGCTCTGGCGCAGTCGAAGCATCCCTATCAGGCTGCAACACTTTCGCTCTGACGTGACCAACCGTCAGTGTCAGTACAATGGAGATCCTTGGACTTCGCAGGCGGCTCGCAGCGAGCCGCCTACTGCGCTCAGGACGATAAATCACTGGGAGCCGCTCAGAAGATAATCCCATCAAACTCAAGCGTCCCATACAATCAACACAAATGACTTTTCTTCAACTCCTGGACGGGGCCGAAGTCCTCGAGCAAAGTGGAAACCCCAGCGTCCACGGGCTGGAGTACGACTCGCGGCGAGTCAAGCCTGGAGATGCGTTCGTCGCCATGCGCGGCGAATCGAGCGATGGGAACCAGTTCATCGACAAGGCCATCGCCGCCGGTGCAGTCGCAATTGTCAGCGACTCCACGACTGAGAAGCCGCGAGAGGGAGTGGCCTGGGCGCGTGTGCCGCATGGCCGCCGCGCCCTGGGGCGCCTTAGCGCGAATTTCTACAAGCGGCCCGCAGAGCGCCTGGCGATCACTGGAATCACGGGCACCAACGGCAAGAGCACAACGGCATTCCTGGTGGAGGCGATTCTTGCCGCAGCTGGATTGAAGAGCGCCTTAATCGGTACCATCGAATATCACGTTGCCGGCAAAGTCCTGCCCGCGCCACACACCACTCCCGAGGCCCTGGAACTGAATCGAATCCTTGCCGACGCATTGGCAAATGGCGCAACGGAAGCCGTCATGGAGGCTTCTTCTCACGCTCTGGCGCAACAGCGCGTCTTTGGAATTCCCTTCGACGTTGCGATCTTCACGAATCTAACCCGCGACCATCTCGACTATCACCACTCCATGGAAGAGTATTTTGCTTCCAAGCAGATATTGTTCGAAGGTTGCGGAACGGAGGCGCCGCGAGCCGCCGTGCTCAATGCCGACGACGACTACGGCCGGTTGCTGCTGAAAGTCAGCCAGAAGCGAAGCGCCGAAGTCCTGACCTACGGCTTGACCAAGGGCGATTTCCACGCCGAGAACGTCAATATCGGACCGCGCGGAACCCGCTTCGATCTGATCACGCCGGAGGAGCGAATTCCGCTCTTCTCCCCGCTCATCGGCAAGGTGAATGTGTACAACATTCTGGCCGCGGCCGGCGCAGCTTACGCGCGGAAGTGCGATGCCAGTGCCATTGCGCGCGGAGTAGGCGCCCTGACGCGTGTTCCCGGTAGGTTCGAGCGCGTAGATTGCAAGCAGCCTTTCACCGTGGTCGTAGACTATGCTCATACCGACGACGCCCTACGCAATCTGACCGCGCTGGCGCGCGAGTTCGTGAAGCAAGCCGGACAAAAAGGACGCGTGATCACCCTGTTCGGCTGCGGCGGCGACCGCGACCGCGCCAAGCGCCCGCTCATGGGTGAAGCCGCCGGGCGAGGCAGCGATTTCGTGGTGCTCACTTCAGACAATCCTCGCAGCGAGGATCCGTTGGCCATCATCAATGACGCCATGGTCGGGCTGCAGCGCTCAGGCGCAAAATACAAGGTAGAACCCGATCGCCGCGCTGCCATCGCGTTAGTCATCCACGAAGCCCGGCCAGGAGACATTGTGCTGCTCGCCGGCAAGGGCCACGAAAAACTCCAGGTAACCGCGCCGGGTCAATCCCCTTTGACGATGTGGAAGTAGCTCGACAAGTCTTGGCCGAGGCAGGCTACGATTGTGAGGCTGCCAACGCCGCTGCCGGAAAGAAGCCATGAAGCTGCCACTTCTCCGTATTGCCGAATTTCTTTCCGCCACAGGTGAATTCGACCACAAGGCGATAGCGCAGGGCTACTCGATTGACTCGCGCACCATCCGTCCCGGCGAACTGTTTTTTGCCGTCAAGGGCGAGCGCATGGATGGCCACGACTTCGTCGAGCAGGCGCTGGCCAACGGCGCCGTGGCCGCGGTCGTACGCAAAGACCAACTCGCCCGCTACCCGGTAAAGACTCGTCTGCTAGCCGTCGATGACACTCTGGTGGCGTTGCAAACGTTGGCGACGGCGGTGCGGCGGCTATGGGCAAAGCCGCTGGTTGGAGTTACTGGATCGACCGGCAAGACCACTACCAAAGAGGCCATCGCGCACGTGCTCTCCACTCGCTTTCGCGTGCTGAAGTCCGAGGGCAACTTCAACAATCATTTCGGTCTGCCCCTGATGCTGCTGAAGCTCGAACCTGAGCATGATGTCGCCGTGATCGAGATGGGGATGTCGCATGCGGGTGAGATCGCCGCGCTGGCGAAAATCGCGCAACCCGAAATCGGCGTAGTCACGAACGTAGCTCCGGTGCACCTGGAATTTTTCAAATCCGTCGCGGAAATCGCTCGCGCCAAGTACGAACTCGTCGAAGCGCTTCCCACCGGCGGCACCGCGATCCTGAATGCGGATGACGAATACGTTTCGCAGTTCGGACGCGATTTTCACGGCAAAGTGATTCTCTACGGGCTGCGCGTCTCGGCCGACGTGCGGGCAGAGAACATCGAGTCGCGCGGCGAGGCGGGATCGGCATTCGACGTTGTCGTCGGAAGCTGCCGCGAAAAAGCTGTCTTGCCTCTGGTCGGCACGCACAATATCTACAACGCCCTGGCGGCGGTCGCGGTGGGACTGGAGCGCGGCCTGAATCCGTCCGAGGCCGTGGGTGCGCTGGCGACTCTGGCTCCCGCGGACAAGCGTGGGCAGGTCGTCAAGTTGGGTAACATCACGGTCATCAACGATTGCTACAATTGCAATCCAACGGCGCTACAGGCCATGGTGGACACGCTGGCGGCGATGCCGGCCAAGCGCGGATTGTGGTTGCGGGCGCGATGCTCGAACTCGGCCCGACGGGCGACGACTTGCATCGTGGGGCGGGCCGCCACATGGCTGCGAAGAAGATCGACGTTCTACTGGGAGTGCGCGGCCCGGCGCGAATACATGGTCGAAGCCGCGAAGGCAGCGGGAATGCAGGCCGAGTTCGTGGCCACTCCCGAAGAAGCCGGAGAGTGGCTGAGCCGCGAAGACTCGCGACGGCGATTTGGTGCTCATGAAAGCCTCTCGCGGCGTGAAACTGGAGAGGGCGTTTGAAACCTGGAAGGCCCGTAGCCTGAGCACTGCCGGGCATAGCGACAGGAGAGAGTTACGGAGGCGGATTGCTCTATTGGCTGCTGTACCTGAAGCTGTTCCATTACTTTCCGCCGTTCCGGATATTTCGTTATCTCACGTTCCGCACCGCCTTTGCCAGCCTGACAGCGCTATTCACCGGTCTAGTGATCGGGCCGCTGGTCATTGGGCGCCTCCGCGAATTTCAGATCGGCCAGTTCATCCGCGAAGAAGGCCCGAAAGCCCATCAGAAAAAAGCCGGCACACCGACGATGGGCGGTTTGCTGATTGCCATCTCCATCGTAGTTCCCACACTTCTGTGGGCCGATCTGAGCAATCGCTTTGTTTGGATTGCAGTCTTTGCGACTTGCACCTTCGCGGCCATCGGGTTTTCCGACGACTACACCAAAGTTGTGAACCGGCGGAATCTCGGACTGACCGCCAGGCAAAAACTTGGACTGCAGATTCTCGCCAGCGGACTGATTGCGGTCGCGCTGATTTTCATGCAAATGCGCGGCCTCTACTCCACTCGACTGACCGTGCCATTTCTCAAGCAGTTCCATCCCGACCTGGTCATCGAAGCCTTCCGCCACTACCCGCATCTCTGGCCGCTGGCTTTTCTTCCGTTTGTCGTCTTCGTGGTCGCAGTCATCGTGGGATCGAGCAATGCCGTTAACCTCACCGATGGACTGGACGGGCTGGCCATCGGCTGCACCGTGATCGCAGCCGGAGCGCTCACGGTGTTGACCTACGTCAGCGGCCACGCCACGTTTGCGTCGTATCTCGATTTGCCGCGCATGCCGCAGGTCGGCGAATTGACCATCTTCTGCGGCGCGATGGTCGGCGCCGCCATCGGATTCCTGTGGTACAACGCGCATCCCGCCGAAGTTTTCATGGGCGATGTCGGCTCGCTCGCGCTTGGCGGCGCCATCGGCACGGTAGCGGTAATGATCAAACAGGAACTGCTGCTGCCCTTTATTGGCGGGGTGTTCGTGATCGAGGCCCTGTCGGTCATCCTGCAGGTAGGATCGTACAAGCTGCGCAAGAAGCGTATCTTCAAGATGGCGCCGCTGCATCATCATTTCGAGTTGTTGGGCTGGTCGGAATCGAAAATCATCGTGCGCTTCTGGATCGCGTCGCTGGTGTTTGCGCTGTTCGCGCTCACTACTTTGAAACTACGTTGAAAGCTATTTCACTACGGAGCCACAGAGCCACGGAGAAGAATGTTCTTGGTTTTCTCTGTGTCTCCGTGCCTCCGTGGTAGGGAAGATCTTGGATCTCAACAACAAACGCGTGCTGGTAGTCGGCCTGGGGAAGTCCGGCGTCGCCTCCGCGCTGTTTCTCAAGGCACGGGGAGCGCGTGTCACCGTCTCTGACGCCAAGCCCCAAGACCAACTGGCGAATGAGATACCGATTCTCCTGGACCACGGGATTGCCGTGGAGACCGGAGGGCACGGCGAGCGCACCTTTCAGGGGCAGGACCTGATCGTCGTCAGCCCCGGCGTGCCGGTGGACGCGCCTCTATTACAGCATGCCCGCGTTCTGGGCGAAACCATTATCGGCGAGATCGAATTGGCGGCCCAATTTTTCCGGGGACGCATCGTTGCCATCACCGGCTCGAACGGCAAAACCACGACCACCACGTTGACGGGCGAAATCATTACCGCTGGCGGATTCGCGGCAGCCGTCGGCGGCAACATCGGCACTCCAGCGATCTCTCTAGTCGATCAAACCACTCCGGATACCATCGCAGTTCTAGAGGTTTCCAGTTTTCAGCTGGAGACCATCCAGACCTTCCGGCCTAAAATTGCGGTCGTGCTCAATGTCACTCCTGACCACCTCGACCGGCACCGCAGTTTTGCCGCCTACACCGACGCCAAAGCGCGCATCTTTGAAAACCAGAAGTCAGATGACTTCGCAGTACTGAACGCGGACGACCCAACCTGTGTGGAGCTTGCCGGCCGCACCGGTGCCCAGGTTTTCTGGTTCAGCCGCAAGAAGGAAGTGAAGCAGGGAGCATACGTCTACGATGGGCGAATCCTGTTCCACGGCTCCAGCGGCAAACGCGAGATCATGCGGGTCTCGGAGATTCCCCTCAAAGGCGCTCATAACGTAGAAAACAGTTTGGCCGCGGTGTGTTCCGGAGTGCTGCTCGGCTGCGAGCCGGAAAAGATCCGCCAAGCAGTTATGGCGTTCAAAGCCGTCGAGCATCGCCTGGAATACGTGGCCACGATTCGCGGCGTGGAGTACTACAACGATTCCAAGGCCACCAACGTTGATGCAACCATTAAGGCGCTGGAGTCCTTCCCGGCAAACATCCACTTGATTTTGGGGGGCAAGGATAAAGGTAGCGACTATAGCGTTCTAAATGGCTTGCTACGCGAGCGCGTAAAGCGCGTTTACACCATTGGCACAGCTGCCGAGAAGATTGAGTCGCAAATCGTTTCTTCGAAAGATGGCGGCCCAGAAATCGTTCACGCAGAAACGCTGGAAACCGCAATCAAGCGCGCCGCAGGCTCGGCTCAGTCGGGTGACGTCGTGCTCCTGGCGCCTGCCTGCGCCAGCTTCGACCAGTTCCGCAACTACGAGCACCGAGGAAAGGTGTTCAAAGAAGAGGTGAGGTCGCTGGCAGAACAATGAAGACCGGCATGTCTGACCGGCTGTGCCTCTCTGTGTTCCCTGTGGTCTAGCTTTGCCCCGACGCCACGTCAGTATTGAGTAACCAAAAGAGTTACGTCCTCCCGCACGATCTCCCAAGGAAATTTCTCCATGTCTCCGTGTCTCCGTGGTGAAATGAATCTCCCATGGCAAAGCGCGTCAGTGTCGATGGCTGGTTGTTCACCGTAACCTTGTTGCTGGTTTTTGTCGGCCTGGTGATGGTGTTCAGCGCTTCGGCGGTGATGGCCAAGGACCGTTACGGTTCCGGCTACTACTTTCTGCTGCGGCAAATGGTGTGGGCCATCGGTGGAATGGCAGCCATGTTCACCGCTATGAAACTGGATTACCGCCGTTACAAGCATCCCGCGGTGGTGTTTTCACTGCTCGGCCTGACCACGCTGCTGCTGATCTCTGTCTTTTTCCTCGACCGTTCGCATCACACCCATCGCTGGATTCACTGGGGAACCTTCTCGTTTCAACCCTCTGAACTGGCCAAGCCAACCCTGATTTTATTTCTGGCGTTCTTCCTGGAGAGTCGAACCCGCGCCATGGACGACTGGCGGAATACGCTGCTGCCCGCGGTGATCCCGACGCTGGTCTTCCTCTGCCTGATCGTCGTGCAGCCTGACCTTGGAACAGCCATCGCCTGCGCCGCGATCACCGCGTGTATCTTCTTCGCAGCAGGAGTCGATCTGCGCTATCTGGGATACGCCTTCGGTGCGTCTCTTGTACCGCTGTATTTTCTGATTTTTCACGTAGGCTACCGCCGCGACCGCATCTTGGCCTTCCTCAATCCTTTTTCCGATCCGCAGCGAACCGGCTTCCACATTATTCAGTCGCTCATCGCCGTCAGCACGGGCGGCATTACCGGCGTGGGCTTGATGGAAGGCAAGCAAAAGCTTTTCTACCTGCCGGAGCCGCACACAGATTTCATCTTCGCTGTGACGGCGGAAGAACTGGGTCTGCTGGGTTCGCTGGTCGTCGTTTCTCTGTTTGCGGTTTTTCTATGGCGAGGGATTCGCACTGCAATCCGCACCAACGATACATTTGGCCGCTTTCTCGCCGTGGGCATCACGAGCATGATCGTGGTGCAGGCGTTCATCAACATCAGCGTGGTGCTTGGACTGATGCCGACCAAGGGCATTCCTCTGCCGTTTGTTTCCTACGGCGGCTCATCGCTCTTCATTACTCTGGCCTGCGTAGGCGTGCTGCTGAACGTAAGCAAGCAAGCAGAATGATTTTCTCTGTGACCTCTGTGTTCCCCGTGGTGGTGGAGTTCTCATAAACCACAGGGGACACAGGGGAGCACAGAGTTTCGCCGTGCCGTAGTTTATAGTCACTGCATGCGGGCTATTCTGGCGGGCGGAGGGACTGGGGGACACGTGATCCCAGCCCTTGCCATCGCCCAGGAACTCCAAAAGCAATTCGGCACTGAAGTCTTGTTCATCGGCACGGCACGCGGCATTGAGAATCGCCTGGTCCCAGCCGCAGGGTTTCCGCTAAAACTGATCGAAGTTGGCGCCCTCAACCAGGTCAGCCTGGCAACACGGCTGAAAACCGCGCTCGGCTTGCCGGCGGCTGTTTGGGAAGCGCGCCGGATGCTCGTGGAGTTCGGTCCCGACGTAGTGATCGGCGTAGGTGGCTACGCCTCTGGCCCAGCGATGCTGGCGGCGATTCTGAAGAAAATTCCAACTCTGGCTTTTGAGCCGAACGTCGTTCCCGGTTTCGCCAATCGTATGGTGGCGCGTTGGGTTTCCGCCGCCGCCGTGCATTTCGAAGAGACTGCGCGCTTCTTTCCTCGCGCGGAGGTGACGGGTGTTCCAGTCCGGCAGGCGTTTTTCGAAATCGCCGAGAAGAGCATGCTGAGCGCTCAGCCCACGCTGCTCGTCTTTGGCGGAAGCCAGGGCGCCCACGCTATCAATCAGGCGATGATTCAGTGTTTGCCCGAACTGCTTAAGCAAGCGCCGGAGATACACATCATTCATCAGACCGGAGAGCGCGACTACAACGACGCGAAGGCCGCCTATCAGCGCGCGGGGATGTCCGCCGAGGTGTCACCGTTTATTTCTGACATGCCTGCCATCTTCGCGCGAGCGGACCTGGTGCTGTGCCGGTCGGGCGCCAGCACCGTGGCCGAGATAGCGGCCGCCGGAAAACCGGCGATCTTCGTGCCTTTCCCACGCGCCGCAGACGATCATCAGCGGGTGAATGCCCAGGCGCTGGAGCGAGCGGGCGCCGCAGTCGTACTCGAAGAAACCAAGTTGGACGATGTATGGTTAGTGGAGACGGTGAGCACGTTGCTGGCTGATCCAGCACGGCTGCGGCGGATGAGCCAGGCCGCGCGAAGTTTGGCGCATCCCAACGCGGCGCGGGACATCGCGGCCATGGCGGCCAGTCTGGCGGGAATTGAAAGCTAGCCACGGTTCGACGCGGACGGACGCAGATATTGTTCATGAGGCGGTGATGTTGTTGAAGGACTCCAAACCCTGTCATCCTGAGCGGAGGGAAGGACCCCGCGTTCGCCGGCAGCGGAAGCGTCGATGCAAGGCATTCTCACGGCGATTTGTACGAGCCGTCGAGAGAATGCCTTGCATCGTCCCTGCCGCTGCCGGCGTGACCGGGGTCCTTCGACTGCGCGGCTCCTGCGCTTCACGCAGAAGCCGATTCGCTCAGGATGACAAACACGAAAATTCACGACCACGACTTAGTAATCAATCCGTGCTCATCCGCGTAAATCCGTGGTCAGGAAGTTGATTGAATGTTCGCCCAGATCCAGCGTATCCATTTCGTGGGAATCGGTGGCATCGGCATGAGCGGCATCGCCGAGGTCCTGCTGAATCTCGGCTATGCGATTTCCGGATCTGACCTCAAGAAATCAGCCGTCACAGAACGCCTAGCCGGCCTGGGCGCGATCGTGTTTGAAGGCCACAAAGCCGAGAACGTCCCTGGTACGGAAGTAGTCGTCACCAGTTCCGCAATTGCGTCCGACAACCCCGAAGTCACTGAAGCCCGCAAGCTCCACATCCCCGTGATCCAGCGGGCGGAGATGCTGGCAGAACTGATGCGCCTGAAATACGGCATAGCCATTGCGGGCATGCACGGCAAGACCACCACCACGTCGATGGTCGCCGCGGTTCTGGCAGCCGGTGGGCTTGATCCAACAGTGGTCGTCGGCGGGCGCGTGGACGCCATGGGCTCGAATGCGCGCCTGGGCAAATCACACTACCTGGTGGCCGAAGCCGACGAAAGCGACCGCTCGTTCCTGAAGCTGTCTCCGATTCTTGCCGTCGTCACCAACATCGATCGCGAACACATGGACTGTTACCGCAATATGCGCGAGGTCAAGCGCGCATTCCTGGATTTCATGGACCGCGTGCCCTTCTACGGTGTGGTGGTGGCGTGCAACGACGATGCATTGCTGCGCCGGGTGTTGCCGGAGGTCCAGCGGCGTGTTCTCACCTACGGAATGCGGCGCGGCTCGGATTTTCGGGTCAAGTTGGACGAGGCCGGTTTTGACTCCAGTGCGGGGCCTTTCAGCCGCTTTCACGTAACATATGGCGGCAAGGATTTGGGGGAATTCCTGCTCCGCGTTCCAGGCGCGCACAACGTGCTCAACGCCAGCGCGGCGATTGCGGTGGGAGTCGGGCTGGGCATCCCAGTCGAACAGATTCAAACTGCGCTCGAAAATTTCCGCGGCGTCGACCGGCGTTTCCAGTTGCGCGGCAAAGCTGCCGGTGTAAGCGTAATCGACGACTATGGGCATCATCCGACGGAAATTCGCGCGACGCTGTCGGCCGCGCGGCAATGCAACTTTCGCAAGATCCACGTGCTGTTTCAGCCGCATCGCTACACCCGCACTCGTGACCTGATGGGTGAATTCGCCACCGCGTTCCAAGACGCGGACTCACTTTTCGTTCTCGACATCTATCCCGCAAGTGAGCTGCCCATTGAAGGAATTACCGGCGAATCTCTGGCGAAGAAAATCAGCGAAGAGGGCCCGCAGACTGCCCGATACATTGGCTCTTTTGCGGATGCGGTCGCCGCCGCCAGTTCGGTGGCCGAGGATGGTGACCTGATCCTGACCCTCGGGGCGGGAAGCGTTTCGCAACTAGGGCCTCTGATTCTGGATAAACTGGTGGCAAAACAGCCTCACCCAGTTCCGGCAGAACCCATTGTGAGCCAGTGACACTCAGCTCTCAGAGCCGTCCGTCCTTAGCCCGGAACTACGACCGCCAAAAGGCTATGTTCGGGCGAGTGAGGATCAAGCTTTCAGTCCCACGATTGATGCGGGAATAATTCTGGTTCTTCGATCCACTTAATTATGGTGCCGTTATTACTGCCGACACGCTTAGGCCAGCTAAGTGGGTGCTGTCTCAAGCGCTTGGTTGCGGTTTCAGCTGATGGGCCGTCAGTCGCGTGCTGGGGAGCAACGTCCGCCTGAATGGTCTTCACCCGTGCTGGGCTTTCCCGGATTCCTCGGAATGCCTAAGAATTCGTGGGGGACGGTCTAAAAAGCCCCCCGACGCATACAAGTGCTTGTGGTGCTGGCCGGTGCATCCACAAGTTGTATCGGTCAGTTCACTTGTTTTCTGCCTTCCCGCTGAAGACACTCGTCTTTTGCCCCAATTTTATGCCGGGGACAGACTTTGGTGCAGGGCGGTGCAGCCGAGTGCAGCACGCGATGCGCACTCAAGTTCTTGACCTTGCCATCCCGTTTGCCGCAATCTGCCCTCTGACTGCGAGAGTCCTCGTTCAGGAACATGGACTCAAACTGCGTACGAATAATTGCGATGGTAGGTGAATTGGAGTCGAGTATGTCACGTGTTCCACGCAACCCAAATGGCGGAATTACGGACCCTTGGGCTTGCCTTGCGCCGACTTTGGTACGTGCCAGTACCGCCCGGAACACCCCGGTACGGCATCGGTACCATACTGCGAAAGGCTATTCGGCCTACTGCAGTTCGTGTAGGGATCGTCGAACACATTGGGTGGCACACCCCTTCCGCCATTCGTTCGCAACGCTGTTGAAAGCGAATGGCGAAGATGTGAAGGTCGTGCAAGAGAGCTTGCGTCACGCGAACAGCAGAATCACGCTGGATGTGTGCACGCAAGGCTTGATGCCGACCAAGCGAAGGGCGCAGGGCCGCGTGGTAAAATCCTTACTGGCCCCAAACGTCTGTTGCTGTAAGTGCTTGAAAACACAATGTAGGCGCGTAGCTCAGTTGGTTAGAGCGCTACCTTGACACGGTAGAGGTCTGGGGTTCGAGTCCCCACGTGCCTACCATATCTTTCAATGACTCACTGAGACCCCGTCTCCGGAAATCTGGTCCATTAAGCGCTCCAACTCTAGTAAACCATCCCTTTGAACATTTTTCTTGAGCTGCGGAATCCGTTGTTTTGGGGAACCTATTGAATCACAATCGATTTGCTTCGCATTGGACCCAAGTTTCATCGTATCGGAGCGCGCTTTAACTAACCTTAAAGGTCAGACTGGTCCTCGACGAGCGAACGCAGGAATTTAGGGACTAGCGCTCACGAGGACACCTCAAAAACGAGTATCTTAGCCATCGCATTGGAATCCCCGGGTGAAACTGCGACAAAATAGCGCTTGAGCGACTGCACCAGCAAACAGGTCTTCGCCCCCGGAGCGGTGAGCACTTTGGCAATCTGCTGATATTCGGCCGGTGATTTCTGCTGAAACACCGATATGAATCCCTCGCCACCGGGAACGTAGATGCGTGCCGTTACTGGGTCGAAAGCAACATCGTCCGATCTTCCCTGGAGCCGGCAGAAGTGCGACGATGGTCCCGGTGGACCCAGATTCCCAGTTTTGCGAAGGGCGGTTTCATCATTCGGGTCAGGACCGCAGCCAGGTCGAGGGGTCTCCTCGACTAGCCCGACCGTAACACACTTTCTGAGATTTCGTCCGTCCAGACTTGAAAGCTCTCCAGAGTGTTTTTGCCGAAGGTGGTCGCGATGGCGACATCGGCCGCGTCGCGGCCGCGTGCGATTAGCACTCGTCCAATCCGGGGCACGTTGTTGCGGGCATCGAACGTATGCCAGTGGCCACCAAGAAACACTTCAAACCAGGCCGCGAAATCCATCACGCCGTAAGGCGGCGGCGTTCCCATATCGCCAAGGTATCCGGTGCAGTAGCGCGCGGGAATATTCATGCAGCGGCAGAGGGCGATGGCCAAGTGAGCGTAGTCGCGACAGACTCCCATGCGCTCGTTGAACGCTTCCCAGGCCGTTCGCGTGGGGCGCGCATTCTGATAGTTGAACACGATATGGTTATGGACAAAATCGCAGATCGCCTGGACGCGCGGCCATCCTGGCGTGGACTGACCGAATCGCGACCACGCTGCCTCCGACAACAGATCGGTCTCGCAATACCGGCTGCCCAACAGAAAGACCAGAGTCTCTTCTGGCAATTCTTGTAAAGCATGCTGCACAGCGAAGGGCGACAACACGTCAGGTTGCGCCGAATCTCTAACCACCCCGGCGCCTTTCAGCCGAATCTTCCCGATGGGCGCCAGGATGCGGGTGCACCAGTTTCCGAAGCCGTCGCGATAGGCTGTGATCGGCGTTTCCGGATCGGTGGTCAGGCGATCGGGAGTGACGATATCCGAGGCACGAGAGTAGTGGATGTTGACCATGAGGATCATCGGCGTCTGCTGGGGGCAGTCAAAGACTAATTCGTAGCCGACTTGAATCAACATGCAGTTTCCTTCCGTCAATCGACCTCGGGGAGTTTTCGGCCAGCGCCGAGAGTCAATGGCTTTTCGGCTGGATAGAGCGAGTCTCTTCCGCCGTCAGCCGGGTCGGATCGCAATAACCGTACCCTTTCACGCAAGCCGAGTAGTTACGTTTGTGTTCGGCGTCGGCGAGCATTTTGGTTTCCGGAGAAGTCAGTTTTGCGTAGTCACAGGTTTCCCGGCCGTCCTTACAAGCGACAAGGTTGCGCTGAAGTTCTGCCGCCGCAGCTTGACGGGCCTCCAACGGAGTCAGTTTCGAGTGATTGCACTCGTTCCAGCCATTTGCGCAATTCTGGGTGTTGCGCTGGTGTTCCGCGGCTGTTACTTCACTGGCTTCCGAAGCGGTTAACTTGGAATGATCGCAGAGACCAAGCCCACCCTTACAGTCGGATACGTTGAGCCGGCGCCGGGCAGCGTTCACTTCACCCGCTTGCGACGGCGTCAGTTTGGACTGATCGCAGGAGCCCACGCCATCCTTGCAGTCGGCGAAATTGCGTTGATGCGCCGCTAACGACAAGTCATGCGCTTCGGACTGCGTCAGCTTCGAATGGTCGCAGGCAGCCATTCTATTCGTGCAGTTGGAGACATTGCGCTGGTGATCGGCAACGGCTAGCGCCACCCCTTCGGGTCCCGTGAGTTTTGAACGGTCGCAGGCAGCATAGCCGCTCCTGCAGTTCGCAACGTTGCGCTCATGGCGGGCCCGAGCCACGTCAGCCGATTGCGAGGGACTCAATTTGGAGGAATCGCAGGCCTCGCGGCCAGCCTTGCAGGCCTCGACATTCCGCGCAAAATCAGACGGCTGAGCCGATGCCAGAATAGGCCAAAGGCTGAGGCAGGCTAGCTGCACCCACAGACATTTCCGTGAGTTGATTATCATACGTGTCCGCCTTTCGTTAGATCCGTCAACGCCGGCAACGAGAACCCTTCATCAAGAAGCGCGGTTGACTCGGACCGGAACTGACGCGCAGTTCCGGTCCGCGACAAATCTCGCTAGCTGACAGCTCCCTTGATACAACTATTTCTTTTCGTCTGCTTCTGCGATCCGCGCTTGCTGGCCGGCATCCGATACGGCCTTCACGAATGCCTCCGCGCTTTTCGGAGTTGACGCCTTGCCCGAAAGAATATTGCGGAACTTCATGTGCTTGCCGTAAATGGCGCGGGTTGAATCGTTGTCCTGCTCTACCACGGCGCCCTCCAGGGTCAAGCCGGCGAACACGCCCTTGGAGCGCGAGTAGGTCAGCGATTCGGTGCTCATCTTCCAGTCGGTTCCGGCGGAAGCGTGACGGCCAACTGGGCCTGCGGCAACCGATCCTTCACCGGTGAGTGCGAACTTGCTGGAGAGCAAATCCTGCAAACCTTGGTCGTTCATGACCAGCATGACCAGGTCCACGTCTTCAACACCGATCTGTAATCCCCAACTTCCACCGCCGATCGAGACGAATGCGGGTGCGCTCCAGCCTTCAGCCGTGCGGCACGTCGCTACGCCGCGTCCGTGCTTGCCACCAAAGATGAAACCGCCCTTAATCAGGTCAGGCACTACCACGATGCACTTCGCACTGCTCAACACTTCTTCCGGGATGCCTTTGTCTGGGGTCGCCATAATGGCGTGCAGAACATCGACGGACGATTGCAGGCGCGCGATCGAGTCTTCACGAGCCGAGCCTGCCCAGGCATAGGTTCCGAACATGCCCATAAAGCCCATCAACAACAGCGAAATTGTCTTTTTCATATTTCATTCCTTTTGGGTGCTGCGAACTAAGGGGAGAAGACTTCAGATGGGCTGACTTAGTTCAGAAGACCTGAAAGAGAGAGAAAAAGTGCTCATCTCCACTCTCATGATCGCGCGGAAACCCTAAAATAGCTGGTCTGAATTGCTCACTTCCAGTGCGACCAAAACACCCGTCTGAGGCGCGGCATTAGTTCGCACCGCCCGGAGTTGGTCGCGCTGGCAACTTCACTGGTTTTCGGAATTGATCGCACCCTACGAGAATTGCTTCTGGAAGCCAAAGTATCCGTATGGTTGGATCATGCTGGCTGACGACTCGAACCGCCGTGCACCCACCATCTTCGAAAGGATCGGAGACCAACTCAAGGCGCTCGCCGTAGATCGTTATGTGCTTGGAGGTTGTGAAGCCAAGCTCCTTTATCCCTTGCACAGCTTTCGGCAGCGGACCGGACGCTGGAATGGGTCCCGAAAGTAGCCGTTTGCGCCGTTGGCGTCTGTTCGATCGGGGCGTCGGTTTTGGAAATCACGAGAACCTGGAATAGAGAAAATGCGCATCTCTCAATATCATGATCGCTCCGGAATGCGGGAAATGGCTGGTCGCAATTGCTCACTTCGTTTTGGGGTTTCGGTGCGATATGAGCAATCCTGCACAGAATCAGCAGCGTCGAAGTGTCATCGTGGCTGCGGTCCACATCGGCTGAGCCATCGGAGGCCACCGATCTGGCAGCCACTTAAGAAAAGAGGACTCAGCCATGGACTCATTTCTGCACCGGTTGCTTGTCCGCGTTCATGCAGCGGTCGTTTTCATCGCTAAGTCGCTGAGGAACCTCTTTGGCATGAACAGCAGAGACTTCAGGTCACAAAGGATTTGCCCGTTTTGTGGCTTGATAACATCACGCCGTAAGAGATGTTGCCTGGAGTGTGGTGAGTCGCTGAAACCAGCGTAAGGTCATAGACACTCGGGAAGAGCCGGGGATCGATGCCCTCTTAGATGAGTGTTCGAACTAGATTGAGTGTTCGAAGTCGGAGCCGTCTCCGCAGGCGAAGGGTTAATCGTGCAGCACTACATTGAGCAGCGAACTATGG
>CAVTLU010000018.1:0-117396 GCA_963735545.1 uncultured Acidobacteriaceae bacterium | reverse complement strand
GTGGAGAAACCATTCCAATTACAGTGAAAACAGAAATACAGCAAGCCACTAGATAGTTTTTCATCAGCAACTCCTTTTTTTATTTTTTAAAAATGCCTTAATTATTCCTACTTCACTATTAGCTAGTGAGATTACATTTTATTTCTTTTATCTTTATATGAATACTGTTTTGTTGAATGTTTTGATGAAAATTATTACAAGTTTTTTGTGCGCAAAATTGAGTTGACAAAACAGCGTCAATATCATAGAATCTGCGGCTATGCGTCTTTAAAACAACAAGGCTCTATGGAAAAACCTGTCAAAACATTTAAAATTGTTACGCTCGGCTGTGTTAATAATCTATCAATACTAATCACAAGCTTATTTCGATCAGCTCGAGGGATTGGGGTTTCGACCGGCACAAGAGGGAGAAACCGCCACGCTGTGCATTGTCAATACCTGCACGGTCACTGAGTCCGCCGATAGTAGCAGCCGCCATGAAATCAATTGGCTCGCCAAAAAAAATCCGGGTTCTAAATTGTAGTCACCGGATGTTCTGTCGAAAGACAACCCACTGCAGTTCGAGAAATTGCAGGCGTGACGCAATTTATCCTAATCGCTAAAAAAGAATAGCTTCTACGACAATCTTTCCCGAAGAAGATTCCCGAATTTTCCATTCAACATTTTGAAGCCCATACACGCGCCTTTGTTAAAGTACAAGATGGCTGCAACTCCTTTTGTACCTACTGCATCATTCCCTATGTGCGTGGACGATCACGCTCCCGCACGATTGCTGAATTGTAGCGCGAAGTTGAAGGACTTGATTGCCAATGGCTTTAAAGAGGTGGTGCTTGACCGGCATTAATATTGGCGATTTTGATGGCGGCGAGAAGGGAGCTAGCAAATCTCTTGTGCGATCTTGTGCGGGCTGTTGATCAATTTCCGGGCTAGGAACGATTGCGTGTTTCTTCGATCGATCCGGATGAGGTGGATGAAGATCTGGCTGATGCCATCTTAAAGGGTAAAACACTGCCATTCGATGCATATCGTTCTGCAATCGGGTCCAATGTCGATTCTTAAAGCGCATGAATCGCAAATACACACGGCAAATTTTTCTGGAAACAGTCGATCGGCTTAAGAACTGCAAGTCCAGATTTTACCTTCACAACCGATATTATTGTGGGATTTCCCGGAGAAACAGAGGCGGATTTTCAAGAAACACTCGCTGTCATGCAAGAGGTAAAATTTGCCAAGGTGCATATGTTTCCCTACTCCTCAAGAGAGCGCACACGATCCGCGTTGCTGCCGAATAAAGTCCCGCAAGAAATGATCCGTGAGCGTAAAATGCAACATTTGCACTTGTCCGAGCAGCACTCCTTTGATTTAAGAGACCGCTTTGTAGAGGAAACCGAATGCGCGTATTGACTGAGGGGAGCGATGCTGAAAATCCTGGAATGATACAGGACATACAGAGAATTTTTTGATGGTGCATATCACCTCTCTTGCCATTTGCGCAAACCAAATTGTAGAGGTGGATCTTGTTGAAAATTCTGCGGACGGCCTCATAGGTGTTGTTGTATCATCATGAAATCTATTGAAATTCACGAACGTTTGATTCCCTTCTCACATCTTCCCGGAACTTTTGTACTTCTTCCGCTGACGCCCTATCGGCTGCAAATTTTTCCTTCAGGTTTTTTTCTCGATACATTACTCGGAGTAAAACCCAAGCGTCTTGCCCAAAGCTTTCATCACTTTGCTGGACCCTTTGACGAATTCACCATTTTTCAAGATCTTGAACGCCTGTGTGTGCGCGCAGTGATGCGAAAGAAAAAATTTTTTCTCTCTTATCGCATCGAAGCAAAAGAGACGTCGGTAATGCTTGTTTTAGAAAGATGCAGCCATGAGAGTGCCAATTTCCTCGTCAATGAACAAGAGGTTGTGCTTGCAAAACATAGCAGTTATTGTTTACTTGATCTCTCAGAAACGGTGATGCCGTCTGTGTAAACACCTAGGCGGTGGCAAATACAAGATCATATTAATGCACCGTGAAATCATGGGCGTTTGCCCAGGTGACCCGATTCTTATTGATCAGAACAACGGGAACGGGCTGGAAAATAGAAATATAACCTGCGGAGAGCGAATAGTTTTCAGAATGGTTGGAACCGAAGTCGCGGATCGGTTGCTAACCGATCGATAGGGGCGCGCAAAAGGCCGTGGGGATGGGAAACTATATAATTTAATCCCGAAAAATTGCCTGGATTTAAAAAAATAAATGCCGTTTTTTTAATGAACAACCGTTACGGCTCCCTTGTAAATGCATCTTTTTTTGATTGATCGTTCCGACTGATTTAATTAATCAGATGATTATTATTTCATATAAACCTTGCTTGTCGTATTTATATTACAAGATTTAAATACTATTCCCTACGGAAGCATTTTTATATTTGTATACCTTTGATTTACATATCATTATATGAAAAACCAAGCTGCTTTTTTCTATTCAAAACCCAAAAAGACAATACTGTTCCCAACAAGTATAATTTCATATACAATTTCCCGTTGTATTACCTGACAGCCAAAATTGAAAACAAAATAAAAACTGGCCTGGGCTGTAAAAACTGAATTTTTAAAATCCAATAACCAAATTAATTGATGCGAAGGCTCCCGCGATTGTCTCTCGTATGCGTGCTTTCATTTTTACTCCTTTTGCCGGCTGTCTTATGTCAGACATAATGCATCTTTGCATGTGCCAACTAACATGCGGACCCATCTATCCTTGGCGTGCGCCCCACTGCATCCATCCAGACCAGCTTCGTGGCTTCTTGTCATTTGACCAAACCCCCAACTCGTGCTTACAATGTAATTACATCGTACATTATGAAGACCGAACTGGTTCGTATCGGCAACTCGCGCGGCATCCGCATTCCGAAGCCTCTCATCGAGCAATGCGGCTTCGGCAATGCAGTCGATCTGCGAGTTGAGAACGAGCGCCTCATCATTTCGCCGGAACGCGATCCCCGCGCGGGATGGGAAGAACAATTTCGCGCTGCCGGTCCTGCGTCGGAAGACGGCCTCCTACTGGAAACGGTGGGCCCGAGCGATTTCGACCGCAAGGACTGGCGGTGGTGAACCGCGCTCCCCGTCGCGACGAAGTTTGGCTGGTTTCGCTCGATCCCACCCATGGTTCTGAAATAAAGAAGACGCGGCCGTGCCTGGTGATCTCCCCCGATGAGATGAACCGACACTTGCAGACCGTCATTGTTGTGCCTATGACAACGACCATGCGACCGTACCCCACGCGCGTCTCCTTGCGCTTTCAAGGAAAATCCGGACAGGCCGCCCTCGACCAACTGCGCGCAGTGGACAGGCAACGCCTGGTTCGAAAACTGGGAACGATTTCGCCGAGCGCCGCGCAGCAGGCTTCCGATGTTCTGCTCGAGATGTTCAGCCGGCCGTAACTCGTTCGTCACCATGCACTCTCAGTGAGACTAATCTTCCTTCTTCGACGCCCTGCCTCGCACGTCGCGCCGCATTGACCCGCCATTCCGTTTGCGTGCGCTGTTCTGCTTCGTTTTCCCAGTTCGCGATCCCGACGCTCGCCGCGATGCGGGTATCTTCCCGATCCGTGGATCCCCCGCGAGGATGAATTCACAGGCTCGTGATGCGACTTCCTCGAAATCCGGCGAAGCCGCGGGAAGAACTTGCCAGCCAGTGACCGCCTTTCCCAGCACGCGAATGGACCGCATGTTGGGGAAATCCCGGCGGAGACTCGCGTGGTGCTCGACAGTAGTAGCGAGCCAGATCCCATCGTCCTCCGCGGTGTCGTCGCGCTTGTCACGAAGCACGCAAACGATCTTGTCTCCAACGTACACCGCAAGGCAGCCGAACATGGGCCGCGTCTCGGGCGACAAAGACGCAATCGCATCGAGTACAAACTCATGCGGAACGGCCTTGCGCTTGACGGCGAAAAGATTGTCGTCAAGCCCGGACGAGGACGAATTGCGCCCGCGCTTCTCCATAGAACCTAGGCAGCCTGCTCGCAGTTGACCATCCACGGCGTGCCGAATTGATCGATAACCATGCCAAAACCTGGCGCCCAGGGCGTAGGGCCGAAGGGCATCGTCACCTTTCCGTTCTCCGACAGGGCCTCGAAGATTCGCTTGCCCTCCGCCGTATTCTTGACTCCGATATTTACGTGAAAGCCTTGCGGCTTCTGGAAGCGCGGAGGCGCGGCGTCCATACCCATCAACACCTGCTCGCCCACCGTCATGCGGGCATGCACAATCTTGCTACGCCACTCGGCCGGGATAGGCTCCGCGCTGGGCACGCCCTCGAACGGAACCAGGGCCTCGATTTTACCGCTGAGACATTTCTCGTAGAACTTGAATGCCTGCTCGCATCGGCCGTCGAAATGAAGGTAAGAATTCAATTGCATGACGTCTCTCCTTTGACGAATTGAGAATCATAAAGTCATCCGAAGCCGTCCGGCACGCACATCGGCAGCGGGACCACCAGAAGCCGTTCTGTGTCTATCGCGGCTTTGAGCCGTTCGGAGGCTGCTCCATCAACGGGCGAATCTCCAGCTCGCCTTCGTAGGAAGGTCCCAGAATGTCGGCGTGAACCTGCATAAAGCGCTTTCCCATCTCGACCGCCTCCTCTTTCGACTTCAGGTCGAAAATCGCGTATCCGCCGACGAGTTCTTTGGTTTCGGCGAAAGGGCCGTCAATCAGGGACGTTTTGCCTCCAGTCACGCGAATGCGCGCTCCCTTGGAGCTTGGCTGCAGACCGCCTGCGCCCACCATCACGCCGCGCTTGGTCGCCTCTTCGGCCATCTTCGAGATCGCGGCCATGAGCTCAGGGTTGGGAGCGCAGCCGGCTTCGGAGTTCTTGGTAGCTTTTACGATCATCATGAATTGCATTCTCGTTCTCCTTAGTTAGTTGATTTCTCGACCTAAATTATTTCTTTTGTGCCGCCAGCTCTTTGCCAAGTTCACGGGCGCGATCCACCGCCTCGCTTGCAGCGAACTCATCCAACTCGAAAAGCTGACGAATTTCGATCTCGCCTTCCTGCCCCTCGCCGTGCGGGTCCGGGGCACGCTTGGCCCACTCGACAGCCTCCTCCAGAGAGTTCACCCGGATGATCCAGTAGCCGGCGATCAACTCTTTGGTTTCGGCAAACGGCCCATCGATCACGGTGCGTTTCCATCCCTGGAACTTGATGCGCTTGCCCTTCGAGCTTGGGTGCAGTCCGGTCAGATCAACCAGCACGCCGGCTTTCATTAGCTCATCGTTGTACTTCCCCATCGCTGAGAAAAGCTCTTCGCTCGGCATCTTGCCCGCTTCCGAGTCTGGGCTGGCTTTTACAATCATCATGAATCGCATTGTTATAACTCCTTAGATTTTGTCTTCCCTTCCGGGGCCGTCTTGAACGTCAGCCTGCTATCTACGGTTAAGTCGAACGAGCGGGGGAGAAATCGACAGACCTGAACAATTTATTTTGCCGGCAGCCCTGCGATTTCCAACACCGGCCGGATTTCGACCGTGCCCCACCGCCCTGCCGGAACTTGCCCGGCGATTGCAATCGCCTCATCGAGATTCTTGACGTCGATCAGGAAATATCCGCCGAGCTGTTCTCGAGTCTCCGCAAATGGGCCATCCGTCACCAGCCGCTTACCGCCACGAAAGCGAACGCTGGTTGCGGTCGAGGTTGGATGCAGCGGGCCCGCGCCCAGGTATTGCCCGGTGGTGCTGAGCTGCTGAGCGAATTCCGCAGACTCCTGGTAACACTGGTCGCGCTCGGTCTGGCTCAAGGCCTGCTCATCGAGATAAATCAGCAACATGTATTTCATGCCCTCTCCCTCATCGGTAGATCGAACGGCGGGGGTCTGAATCGACACCCTAGCGAAAAAATTATCTACAATTGGGTATGTCTTCGGATATTACATCTGCCGTGGAAGCAGTTTACCGCTCCGATTGGGGCCGGATCGTGGCTACCCTGATTGGGCTGGTGGGCGACTTCGATCTGGCCGAAGAGTCTGCGCAAGAAGCATTTACCGCGGCCGTGGACCAATGGCGGGCGGAGGGCGTTCCGGAGTTTCCCCGCGCCTGGATCATCCAAACCGCCCGGCACAAGGCGATCGACCGCATTCGCCGCCAGGCGAGATTTGCGGAGAAGCTGGAATCCTACGCCGTCAATGAGTTAGGACCGGCCTCCGAGGAGCCGGACTACGACAACCATGAGATTCCCGATGACCGCCTTCGCCTGATTTTCACTTGCTGCCACCCCGCGCTGGCCTTAGAGGCGCAGGTAGCCCTGACGCTGCGCACGCTGTGCGGCCTGGAGACCGACGAGATTGCGCGGGCGTTTCTGGTGCCCGCGACCACCATGGCGCAACGGTTGGTGCGCGCCAAACGCAAGATTCACGACGCCGGCATTCCCTATGTAGTGCCCGGAACCGATGACATGGCGGAGCGGTTAGACGCCGTGCTGACGGCTATTTACCTCGTCTTCAACGAGGGCTACGCGGCAACGCGGGGCGGCCCATTGGTGAGAACCGATCTCTGCGCCGAGGCGATCCGCCTGGGAAGGTTGGTGAGGACCTTGATGGCGCCGCGTCCGCCAGCGGAAGTGACCGGCCTCGTCGCCCTCATGCTGCTTCACGACGCCCGCCGCGAAGCCCGTCTCGACCAGGCCGGGGATATTGTCATTCTGGAGGAACAGAACCGCAGCCTTTGGAATCAAACGCAGATCGCTGAGGCATTGCCGCTGGTCGAGGAGGCCCTGCGGAACGAGCCGGGACCGTACGCGCTGCAGGCGGCGATTGCGGCCCTGCACTGCAAAGCGCCTCGCGCCGAGGATACGGACTGGCCGCAAATTGTCGGGCTCTACGACTTTCTGGAGCGGGTGCAGCCGTCTCCTATTGTGTCCCTGAACCGCGCGGTGGCGTTGGCTATGGCGGAGGGGCCTCGACCGGCGCTTGCAATTATCGATACGCTCACCGCGGCCGGCGATCTCGAAAACTATTATCTGCTGCATGCCGCGCGCGCCGATCTTCTGCGCCGCCTCGGGGACTCTGCGGACTGCAGCGAAGAGCTACCGGCGGGCGCTTGCGCTGGTCACAAACGATAGTGAGCGCCGGTTTCTCGAGCGTCGGCTGCGGGAAGTTGAACCGCCGGCGGCGTGAGGTGGCAGGCTTCCCCCGTCTGGCAATTCGCACCCCCCATCAAGTCAGGGTTGGGCTCGGGATGATGTGAGACTGTTCGGAGAGGAGGGATCGACGACATACAATACCTGGTCGTTGGTGAGCGCAAATAATCGCTTTCCGTCGCGGGTAAAGCCAATGTCCGAAACAGGATAAGAAAAAACCAGCTCCCGCTTCTCCTCCGAGGCCGTGAGATCGTAAACTCCAATGTGTCCGGTGCTGTGTTCAATCGCCAGAACCCCCTGTGGCGAGATGGCCTCCGGATTCCCGAAAATCCTGCCTACCCGCATTCCCGTTTTCAGCGAATAGCTAAGAGTCCGTCCTAGCGAATCCCCCAGAACCAGCCAGTCGGGAGTGGCGAAAAGACGGCTGACCCCGAACGCTCCGCCGTTCGTGTTCACAATGACCGCAGCAATGAACTTCCCGGTCGCTAAATCGACGACCTCGACCAGGTAGTCATCGTCACGTCCGTTGGCGTCAGGCTTGACCATCGGAAGACTCTTGGCCTCTGCGCGGGCCCCGTCAGCGCCCAGCCTCCAGCGGAACGCGGCCACGCCGCTCTCCGAATCGCTGTATATGGCCGGCACGATCTTGCTGAACTTCTTCGTCCACAAAGCAGTCCCGGTCGCAGCTTCTCTGACTTCCAAGGTCTTGTTCTCTTCCGGCCACTGAAAAATATCTTTCCAGGAGAGCTGGCTGCCCTCATATCGAAAGTCTCGTTTCTCCTCATCGGCGTCCGAGTCTTTATCTTTATCTTTATCTTTATCTTTATCCGCGGCCTTGTCCTTCTCGTTATCGCCCTTGCCCTTCAGGCTGAGAACGTACTCGCACTCCTGCCAGGATGTCCCAGGCTCGACCTTCTGCACAAGGGACATTCCGTTTTGCCGCAGATTGAGCTGAACGATGGCGCGCGGCGCCGGCCCCTGCTTTGGGAAGTCGACATACAGATTGTTGTCTTTCTCGAAACATGCCCCTCGAAAACCTTTTACGTTGTAGATACGAAGTCCACTGGGCACATTCCACACCGCTCCGCGTGACCTGGTCGAAATGGCCAGCCAATTCGTATTTCCAGATAGGTCAACGGCACGTAGGCGGCCGAAATGACCGCGCGGCAGCGCTATCTTGGCCAGAGGCGTCGCCGTGGATCCGAACAAACCGACTTCTCCAGAGCCGAGCATACTTGCGGCCACGTCACCGTAGATATCCAAGGCAGCCGTCTTGCTCGCACGGACGATGTTATTGGTTTGGAGGTCGAGCACACCGACCGCGTAGTCCTTAATCGGGCGCATCAGAACGTACTCGCCTTTGGTCACACGGAAGGGAGCCGCTGATCCCAAGTCGATTTCTCTTTCTATTTCGCCGTCGGGGAAGCCCAGCACTGCCGCTTTATGGCCATTCTTGTCGTTGCCAACCAAGCGGTGCTCATCGATAAACGTAAAACCACCTTGAAGAAACCTTTTGAGTTCGCCGCCCAACGGAACTTCGTGGTGCGACTGCACGTCGACGGCAAATGTATTGTTTTTGGTTGCCAACAAGAAATAACGTCCATCCAGCGAAAATCCCATATTGACGAAGCGAAGCTCGTAGGTGAGTCGAACGCTGTCCAACCCGCTGTTTACCGCAACGTCCCCTTCACGGACGTCCTTTTTTTCGAAAATGCGATCGCCTGAGTTGGTATCGAATAGCACCAATGTGTTCTTCAGGTCGACACAGGCAAGCGTCTTGGCGTCCGGGGCCATGGCTGTCTGAAAACAGCTGGGAACGGCAACCACTTCGTAAACATCGGTGCGCCGCTCTGCCTCGACGTCCCATATCTCCGCGTGAAGTTCCGGCGTGTAAAACGTGATGCGCTTCGAATCGGTCGTGAATTGCGCCGGATAGGCTTCCGGCGCGTCGATGCGAAACTTGAATTGGAGAGGTTCTCTGCCAAGCACATAGATACTGCCGTCATCCTGCGCGAGCAGATATTTGCCGTCGTAGGAAAAGCGCAAAGTGTGAACTTCGTCTTGCAACGGAGGCTGCATGGCTTTCTTGGAAACCAGTCCCGGTAAGTTCTCGTGCCGCCCAGTCCCGTCGTAGGCCACAACCTTGGCTTGCCACTCCTTGAATTGGGCCGCGTCTTGCTGGTTGTGTTGCGCAACACACTGGGCTGGAAACATCTTGAGCGTCTTTACCATTTCTCGAAAGCGCTTCGGGTCGGGATTACCGGCAAAGAAGTCGGTGAACCAGTTCCCCATACGCCCTTTGTTGTTAGTCAGCCGGTCATAGAAATCCGCTAACGCGTCCACTTTGTAGCCGGACAACGCCAATAGCTCCAGGCCGACCCGGTCCGCCTGCAGTTGATGCTGTTCCCCGCTTGTATAGAAAGTCTTAGCGCTGTCAAGCATTTTGTTGTAGGCATCTTCGATGCTTTTTCGGTCGTCAACTTTCGTTACCCCAATCTCCTTGAAGAACCGCGTGAAATCGATCGCACTCTGGTGGGTGACGATGTGTCCGAGTTCGTGACTCAAGACCCCCACCAGTTCATCTTCAGAGCGCACGAAGCCAATAAGCTTTCGCGTCACATAAACCCTGCCGCCGGCAATTGAAAATGCATTCGCCTCTGGCAAATTGGAGAGATAGAAACGAAACTTAAGGTCTGAAGGTGGAAGATTCTTCGCCAGTCGGTCTCCCAGGTCTTGCAGGTGTGCGGCTAGTTCAGGGGCATCCACTTCGGCGTTGCCGTCGCGCAAAGAGCTAGCCAACACTTCGCCTAGTTCTACTTCCTGCGCCGGAGAAAACATATTAGGAAGATCGTGACTGGGAGAGACAGGAGTAATCCCGCAGGCGGAGGCTGGTGTAGTTTGAGACTGAACGGTGCCCGCCAGCAGCAAGCAAAGTAGAGGAGCGCAGCAGAATTTCAGGTAGTGCATACGAAGCATATCGAGGAGCTAATATACTCCGGTATGGTTAGGATTTCGAGCAACCTGAGATCAGGCGAACCAATTTGCGAAATGCGCTCCGGCGAGTAACAGGAGAAGCAAAAGTTAGGTTGAAGTCAGTCGCGACTACGCTAAGACCTTAAAGCCAAAACCGACGACTATGGGAACTCTGATTAGGGTCTGTGTTTCCCTGTGCTTCCCTGTGCCCTCTGTGGTTTGCAGTTTCAGCGGACACTTAACCAGAGTTTCCCAAGCTCGATTCGCGAGAGTTCAGCTTAGGGTTCCGGTGACGGACGAAGATTTCGTCGATCCCATCGCGCGACTTTTACCTATCCAGTCCGTTCTTATAGGCCTAATTCCCGAAGTTGTACCCTTCCTCAATTGACATCTTCCATCTGTTCCCCTTCACCTGGGCAACTTCTACCCGCCAATGCTTTTTGTGTATGGCCGATATAGCTAACAGCCGGAATCTGGCAAGGCATGAGCGAGATCAAGGAATCCGAGATCACCACGCAACTGCAGTTGCTGTTGGTGGGAGACGATGAGGAGGACTCCATCTACCTCCATAACTTGCTGGCCCGAAGTGGCAATGGGCAAGTGCGGTTGGAATATGCGCGCACCCATGAGGATGCTCTCGCCCTCATAGAGCAAACTTCCTATGATCTGGTACTGTGCGACTACAAACCGGGCGACGGAATGGCATTGCATCTGGCGAGGGAGATCCGCCGGAACGGTTCCGGAATTCCGGTAATTTTCCTAAGTGATCATGTTGACGAGGGAACCGTCGCGTCGGCGATCCAGGCGGGAGCGTCGCTTTGCGCGCCGGCAGCCGGCACAAATCAAGACTCTGTCAGCGGCGCGATTCGTGCAGCACTTGATGTGTTCTGCAAAGAACGGCAACGGCAGAGCGCTGAAGGCATGTTGCGCAAGCTGTGGCGCGCCGTCGAGCAAACAGCGGATATGGTGGCCATCACCGACCGTGCGGGCGTGATGGAGTATGTCAACCCGGCCTTCGAAGCCCTTACCGGATACCCGCGGGAGGAAGCTATCGGACAAACTCTCCGCATACTAAAATCCAAACAGCAGGCGCCAGGGCTTTATCGGGAGATGTGGCAAACCATTCTCGCAGGTGAAACGTTTCGTGGAATCATGCTCAACCGCAAGAGAGACGGAGAGACCTTCCTGGTCGAGAAGACCATCACCCCACTACGCGACACGGACGGCGAAATCACGCATTTCATCTCCACTGACCGGGACATTACCGAGCGGCGCCGCCTGGAATCCGAACTGCAGCAGGCACAAAAAATGGACGCCATCGGGCGGCTGGCCGGCGGAGTGGCGCACGACTTCAATAACCTGCTGATGGTCATTAGCGCTTATGCGGAACTGATGCTGGACTCCCTGGCCGGCGAGCATCCCCTGCGGCGGAATGTGGAGGAGATTATGGGCGCTTCCCGCCGCGCCGCCGATCTTACCCGCCAATTGCTGGCGTTCGGACGTAAGCAGATGCAGTCCTTGCAGGTGCTCGATCTCAACTCCATCGTGCAGGAGATCGGGCGCATGTTGCCGCGCTTGATTGGAGAAGATATTCAGTTGCAGATTCTGCCGGGAAAGAATTTAGGCCGGGTGAAAGCTGACCCGGTGCAGATCGAGCAGGTGGTCATGAACCTGGCGGCCAATGCTCGTGACGCCATGCCCCACGGCGGCACCCTGACCATCGAGACCGCAACCGTGCGGCTGGACGGAGCCTACTTACTGAAACACTCCATGGTTCCGCCGGGTGAGTACGTTCTGCTGACCGTCGCAGACTCGGGTCAGGGCATCGCACCCGAACATTTGCCCCATATTTTCGAACCGTTCTACACCACCAAGAGGGAGGGTAAAGGCACAGGCCTGGGACTCGCTACGGTCTATGGCATCGTAAAGCAGAACCGTGGCTTCGTATGGGTATACAGCGAACCGGCGATGGGGACGACTTTCAAAATTTATCTCCCCAGGGTGCGCCGTGAGGTCAGCAAGTTGATTCAGGTACAGCCGGTGGAAAGCGTTCCCCGAGGCAGCGAGACTCTGCTACTGGTCGAGGACGAAAAGGCAGTGCGGGCATCTGCGCGGGAGTTTCTGGAGTTGAATGGCTACACCGTCCTTGAAGCCGCAAATGGCGAGGAAGGACTGCATGTGGCGCGGAACTACGCGGGTCACATCGATCTCCTGGTCACCGACGTGGTGATGCCGCGTATGGGAGGCGCCAAGCTGGCGGAACAACTCGCGGCGGAGCGGCCACAAATGAAGGTATTGTTCCTGTCCGGTTACGCAGAAAGCACCATCTTGCAGCACGGAGCGATTGATATGACCGCCCAATTTCTCGAGAAACCTTTTACGCTGAAATCTCTGGCGCGTACCATCCGGTCGATCTTGCGGACCTCATCCAATCTACACGCGGTCTCTTCCAGTTAATCCTCCACCGCAGGCTCCTCCCTTATAATCAACGGTCTTATAATCAACGCCCGGAATCCTGCATGAATCTGGCCGCCGCCTCGCAAAACGAGAGCTTCGACGCTTCGTCTTCTATCCGCGCCAGGTTCAATACCGTTTCTGTTCTGGTGATCGTCGCGCTGTGGGCCGCCATTTACCTGGCGGCAATGTTCAGCCCCGCTTTGCTCGACGATGTCGATACCGTACACGCCGAGGCCGCACGGGAGATGATTCTTCGGCACGATTGGGTCACACTTTACGTAAATGGCATTCGCTACCTGGAAAAAGCGCCACTCATGTACTGGGGCATTGCCGTCAGCTACGAAGTATTCGGGGTCTCAGACTGGAGTACGCGTCTGCCCCTGATACTGGGGATATTGGCCTGGCTGCTGGCGGTGTACGCTCTTGGCCGATATGCATACGGCGAAAAGGGCGGCTTTTACTCGGGCGTAGTTTTAGCCACTTCGTTGGGCCCGTTTCTGTTCACTCGCTTCCTGATTCCTGATGTATTGGTCGGTCTGTGGCTTACGCTGAGTTTGTATTTCTTCCTGCGATCACTTGATGAGTCGCGGCCCTCGCGTTTTACATGTTGGGGGCTGGCCGTCACCTGTGCGCTGAATCTGCTTACCAAGGGTTTGATCGGACTGGTGTTTCCGGTGGCCGTGATCGGCCTGTACCTGATTGTTACCCGGAATCTGCGGCACTTGCTGCGTCTCAGGCTGATCTCCAGCACGCTGATTCTGCTCGTGGTGGCGGCTCCGTGGCACATACTGGCGGCCATACGCAACCCGGATCAGGGGGCGACCCGCGGCTTTCTGTGGTTCTATTTCGTCAACGAGCAGTTCCTGCGATATCTGGGTAAGCGCGTCCCTCCGGGATACGACACCGTTCCTTTACTGATTTTTTGGGCTTTGCTCGTCTTGTGGCTAGTGCCCTGGAGCGTTTTTCTACCAGAAGCGGCGGGAAACGTTCCCCGGAGTGATCTGGAGAAGTTGGTCGACAGAACTCAGCGGGCGAACCTGCTTTTTGCGATCTGGGCAGTGTTCATCGTAGTGTTCTTCAGCTTTTCGACACGCCAGGAGTACTACACGATCCCCTCGATTCCTGGCATGGCACTGCTCGTAGGCGGCTGGCTGGTGCGGGAATCGCAGTCGGCTTACGACTCGCGGGAGCGCCGCGCTGGGCGAATCTCCTCCGCAGTTCTGTTGTCCGTCGCCGTCTTGTGCGCCGTTGTCGGTCTGTTTCTATTACTCAACTCGCACGCTCCGGCGCCGGGCACGGACCTTGCAGATCTGCTTAAGAAAAATCCAGAAGAATACAATTTGGCTCTCGGCCACTTTCTCGATCTGACGCCTCAGGCGCTGGGAGCGTTTCGCGGCCCATTGCTGGGATTTGTGGTTTCTCTTTCGCTGGGAGCGGCGTTGAATTGGATCTTCAGGAAGCGGGGAAGACCGCAGTTCGGAAATGCAGCGTTGGCCTTGATGATGGTTGGATTGCTGGCTTGCGTCCATTCGGCATTTGGAACCTTCTCGCCGATCCTGTCTTCCCGGCAGCTTGCGGCGGCAATTCAGCAGCATTACAAGCCGGGAGACATCATCGTGGTGGACGCCGAATACTCCGAAGCTTCGAGCCTGAATTTCTATACCGGCGTGCCCCTGCGAGTTTTGCACGAGCCCAATGGGGTCTTGTGGTATGGGTCGAAATTTCATGACGCGCCTCACGTCTTCGAAACTGAGGCTTCCTTCAGCGCGCTGTGGACGGGGCCGGAGACGGTCTTTCTATGGACCGATCAGGACGATCCGCAGTCGCTGCGTGACAAGCCCCACTACCTGCTTGAACGACGGGGAGGAAAGTCGATTTTTACGAATCACGACTTCACCCGATGATTTGCGCGTCAATGGACTTAGGCTTTCGAGGCGTCGCCGATATATAGCTAAGCTACGTCTCTACAGGGGATTGCGGTGCCCGGCAGAGACGTGGCTGCTACGTCTCATCGCCCCTGGAAGCGACTATAATCGTCGGAATTGATTGTCGCTCGGCAATAATAATGCTTTCATTGGGGCGTAGCATTCCCGCTAAGATGATGATGAATCGGATCGAGTGTCGTCAGCTCAAAGCACACTGAGGTAATCGACGTGACTGCGGTATTGGTCGCTCTACTTACCGGCGCTTTGGCGTACTCGCTGCTATCGATTGTGGCGGCGTTTCGCTATCTCGCGGTGCGCCCGGCAGCGGACCCACTCGACGAGCCCATCAGCATTCTGAAGCCTCTGGCCGGCCTCGACCTGGAACTTGAATCGAATCTGCGAACCTTTTTCGAACAGGACTATCCCGCGGTCGAAATATTATTCGCGGTGCGCGTTGCCAACGATCCCGCCGCCACTGTAGTCGAGAAACTCCGGCGCGAATATCCGCAGGTTCCGGCGCGTTTATTGGTAACCGGCGACCCGCCCTATCCCAACGCAAAAGTCTACAGTCTGGAGCGAATGCTGGCGGCGGCGGCGAATGACCTGGTGGTGATGAGCGACAGTGACACTCGGGCTACTCCGAATCTTCTGCGCACCATCGCTGCCGAATTTCGGGATGCTCACCTGGGAGTTGCGACTTGCCCCTACCGCGCCGTGTCCGGCCCCAGCCTGTGGTCGCGCCTGGAGGCCACGGGCCTGAACACCGATTTCATGGCTGGGATTCTGGTTGCCAGGATGCTCGAAGGAATGCGATTTGCAGTGGGCCCAACCATTGCCGCGCGCCGCCGCGTGCTGCAGGCAATCGGCGGCCTCGACCGCCTGAAAGATTACCTGGCCGAAGACTTCGTCATGGGAAAATTTGCTGCCGAAGCCGGCCACCGCGTGATTCTTTCCTCTTGCGTAATTGAGCACCACATTGGCAGCGCGGATTTTCGTCATCATGCCGCGCATCGTCTGCGCTGGGCGCGCAGCACGCGGCGTTCGCGGCCCCTGGGCTATTTGGGCCAGATCTTCACCATGCCGCTGCCCCTGGCGCTGCTCGTATGTGCCGTCAATCCTTCCTGGTGGCCGGTCCTGGTGCCGGCATTTTTGCTACGCGCGCTAGCTGCTTATGTAGTCTCGGCCCGAGTGCTGCAAGCGCGGCTGGACTGGGCGCTGTTGCCTCTGGAGGACCTTGCCGGCTTCGTCTTCTGGATTGCGGGATTCTTCGGGAATACAATCACCTGGCGCGGGCACCGGTATCGCCTCTATGCAGACGGCCGCTTCGAGCTGCTCCCGTCTTCCAGGCCGAGTGTCTAAAGATCAAAGCTGATATCCGCTACATCCGCGTGAGTTTGCCGTTCTTGAGCTGGAAATGCCCACCTCGCCACGTGATGGTATGCCCCACGAAACCGCCGATCCAGACAAAGACTGCGATGACGTCTCGTACCGGGAGCAGCCAGAGAGAGGTCGGCGTCTGCCGGTCTTGAAGAACGCCTCTTCCAACCGCCAAAGCCGCCGCCAACCGAACGCACACAACGAGACCGAACAACTCCCACGCCCGGCGCGCACCATGGGCGGAGAGCAGAGCCAGCAGCGCCCACGGGATGCCATAGGTGAGCATCAGGCCTGCATATCCCCAGCGGCGCGAGTCGCGGATGGTGCGCGCCCACCGCAGTTGATGCTCGACAAATCCACGCAAACTGTATGGCGGCAGAAGTGTCTCCACCACGGCTGCGGAAAGTTTCACTTCCAAACCCAGCGCCGCGACACGGCTTCCAATTTCGTAGTCGTCGGCCAGGTAGTCCGTCAATGCTTCAAAGCCGCCGATCACAGCGAGATCGCGGCGGCGAAAGGCCAGTGTAGATCCGAGTCCAAAGCGTATGCCACCTTCGACCAGGCGCGCCGCCAGCACACCGGCGCAAAAATCGGTGCTGATGGTGAGCGCTTCCAATCTGGAGCCGAGTCCTCGACTTGGGACTCCGCGGTAAAGGCAAGTGACCAGGCCAACCTTAGGATCGGCCAGTGGAGCCACGACCCGCTGCAAGTAGTCGCGCTCCACCCGAATGTCGCTGTCATTTACCAGCAGATACTCGTGCCGGGCCTCGGCCAGCATCTGTGCCAGATTACTGACTTTGGTGTTGGCGCCAAGATTCTCGTGACAAACCACCAGGCGAATCGCGCATTTTGGAAACTCTGCCTCAAGCCGCCGGACCAGCTCGACGGCAGGGTCGTCCGATTCACTGACGCCGAAAACAATTTCGAACTGTGCATAGTCCTGCACGCAATGGCTGCGAAGGCAGTCATACATCTGCGGGTCGATGCCCTTGAGCGGCTTTAAAATCGAAATCGGAGGGCCGCCTTGTGTGGAGCGGGCGCCCCCGCCCGCCTGTTGCTCGCGAATAAACCGTATAGCGCTAGCCATACAGAGGCCGTAGTACGCAATACTAGAAACCACGCCGAGCACAGCGACGATCTCGATGATGAAGCAAATGGTGTGAACCATGAGGAGGGAACAGCTTACCAAACTGGATGGCAGAATCTGCGGTGAGCCCATCGGCCTGCAACGACGATTTTCTTTGCGTCCTTTGCGGGGTTTTCCTTGGCGTTCGCAAAGGAACCCACGCAAAGGACGCAAAGAAACCACTCAGAGCGAGTCTATTCGTAGCGGAGAGATTCAATGGGATCCAGGTTGGCAGCCTTCCACGCGGGATAGATACCGAAGAGCAAACCCTCAATCACTGCCGACCCAATCCCGAAAATCGTCCAGAAGAGGGACATGCTGGCGGGCAAAGAGCTCCAAATCGCAGGAATAGTCCAGGTGACCAATGCCCCGACCAGCACGCCGATAATCCCACCCACTGCGGTGAGCGTAATTGCCTCCAGGGTGAACTGCAACAGGATGTCCCGTTTGCGGGCTCCGATCGCTTTGCGGACGCCGATCTCCCGAGTCCGTTCGGTCACGGACACCAGCATAATGTTCATCACGCCGACGCCTCCGACGATCAGCGCCACGCTCGAAACCGCGAACATAAAGATAAAAATCGCGCCGGAAATCTGATTCCAAAAGTCGGAAAGTGAATCCTGCGTAAAGATGGCGAAGTTGTCAGGTTTATTGGGCGGCACTTTGCGCCGCCGGCGTAACAGCTCGCGCATCTCATCAATGGCCTTCGGCATATCCGCGTGCGAAGTGGCCTTCACGCTGATCCAATGCTGCTTCTGCTCAGGATGAAGTTTGAGGAACGTGCTGAGCGGAAAAACCACAATGTTGTCTTCCGGATTTTTTCCGCCTCCAAATGCGCTCTTCCTCTTTTCCATCACTCCGATGACGGTGAACAACTCACCTTCGATGTTGATCTCCTTGCCCAGAGCATTTCCGTTCGGAAATAACTCATCCGCCGTGTCCGCGCCCAGGACTATAACCGGCGCGTGATGCTCGTCGTCCAGCTCGTTGTACCAGCGGCCCTGGGACACTTCCAGGTCGTAGACCTGGCTCCATTCTCCAGTATCGCCTTCCAGAATCGTGTTCTTGGCGCGGCGGTCCCCATATTTCACCACATAGGTGCCCGGTGCCAAACTCGGGCCGCTGGTAGCGGAGGCCCGTGGTTACAGCCTTGACGTGAGGAAGGGCTTCCATGGCCAGCGCGTCCTCCAAAGTCAGTTCCTTGCGCGTGCGCATCTCCTCGGTAGGCCGCCCGAAGGTGAAGGGCTGAATGTGGAAGGCGAAGATCAGGTCGGAACCCAAACTGGTAATAGACTGATTCACATTGTCATTCAAGCCGCGGACGATCGACGAAATGCCGATCACTACCGCCACCCCAATCACAATACCGAGCACCGTAAGCCCGGAACGCAACTTGTTGTTGCGAATGGTGTCCAGCGCCATCTTTACGGATTCGCTGTAGTCGCCTTTACGCATAGTGAGATCTGATAATTTTGTAATCGGGTAATTTTGTAATTTAAAGCCTTCTAATCGGGGCCCGCTGCTTTCAAATTACAAATTACCCGATTGCCAAATTTCAACAATTGCATTTACATTTCAAACCGCAAAGCCACGATCGGGTCCAATCCCGCCGCCCGCCGTGCCGGGTACACACCGGAAAACACACCGACGCTGCCGGAAACAAGCAAAGCCGCAGCCACCGCCCAGAGCTTGATGGCGGAGGGCATTCCCACAATCGCGGTAATGCCTTTCGCGCCGCCGATCCCGAGCAGCACTCCAAGAATGCCTCCTACCAAAGCCAGGATCACAGCCTCAATCAGGAATTGCAGCAGCACGTCCTGGCGGCGCGCGCCCAAGGCTTTGCGAATGCCGATTTCCCGTGTGCGCTCGGTAACGGATACCAGCATGATATTCATAATCACGATTCCACTGACCACCAGCGCGATGGCCGCAATCCCCACCATCGCAATAAAAAACGTGCCACTCAGGTTCGACCAGATGCTGAGAAAACTCTCGTTGGTCTCGGTCGCAAAACTGTCGGGTTGTCCCGGAGGATCGTGGCGCCGGGAACGCAGAATCACGCGCGCATCATCGATGGCGGACTGCAGCTGAGCGCCTACACCGTTGGCCTTGGCGGATATGAAAATACTAGTGTGGGTACCATATTGCTTGAGATAAGTCGTGATCGGAATCAGCACGTAATTATCGCGGCTCTGCCCGAGAGTCGTGCCTTGCTTCTTTCCGATTCCCACCACCCGGTAAACCTGGCCTTCAAGGCGGATCTCCTTGTCCAGCGGATCGGAACCCGGGAAAAGATTGTCCACGACATCGGTGCCGATCACGGCTACGTTGGAGCGGTTGTTATTGTCCGCATCGTTGATCATGCGGCCTCGATCCAGATCAATGTCCAAAATAGCGGGCATCGACGCGGTAAGACCTCGAATCCGGCAATCGCTGATCTCCTGCTGGCCGTTTTTCACATGTCCGTTTCCATTCCCAACGGAGGCGCCCACCATGGAACAATGCTTGCAGCCATCCAGGACGGCCTGGTAGTCATCTATTTCGATATTCTTACGCTTTTCTCCTTCCAGCAGTTGGTCGACGTTGGTGATCACCGGCGAAACCTTGCTGATGATGAAAACGTCGGTCCCAAGATTGAACACCTTCTCCGCCACATAGCCGTTGATGCCGCTGACAAAGGTGACCACCGCAATTACCGCGGCCACGCTGATCACCACACCCAACAGCGTGAGAGCCGAGCGCAGTTTGTTCGCCCGTAACGACTGCAGCGCAATGCGGATGGCTTCCAGGATGTTCATGAAGGAGTCGTGGCCTGCATTCAGTCTGCGGCCTCAGCTTTTAGTACGTAAATTTGAGTCTCCAAGTTCAAGTTTAGCAGAGCGCAAGTCCCTGGCTTTTGGCGACCGGAGGACCGACGACTGACGGCTGCATCCCTTATAATGAATCAGTTGGCAGCCGGACCGGACGGTCGCTGGCGGTGCTTTCGGGCGCGGCTGGAGGAAAGTCCGAACTCCGCAGAGCAGTGTGCCGGATAACGTCCGGGAGGGCGGATTCAAGTCCGTTCGACGGAAAGTGCCACAGAGAACATACCGCCCTGGCGGCAACGCCTGGGTAAGGGTGAAAAGGTGCGGTAAGAGCGCACCGCCGCCGCAGTAATGCGGCGGGCAGGGCAAACCCCACACGGAGCAAGACCAAATAGGGAGAGAGCCCTGGGACTTCGGTCTCGGGCACGTGCCGGCTCGGTGCGTCACAACCTCCGGGTAGGTCGCTTGAGCCGCGCAGCAATGCGCGGCCCAGACGAATGACCGTCCTGCAGGAGCAATCCCGCAGACAGAATTCGGCTTACAGGTCCGGCTGCCAAATTCGTTCAGTATCAATACATTAAAACTCGTCGAATCGCCCCCTACCTGCTTTCGAGCTGAAATTCGCGGCTTCCGCCAAAACAACTACCCACGCTGTCCCAGCATCTCCAGCACGGCCTAGTGACCACCGTCACTGATTCCCGTGACTCCAATCATCGTTGAAAGCAGGAATACCGGTTATCAAAGCACATCACGCAATTTTGTGCGTAATCGCGCGGGATCTGACGTGGGAACAAGAATTTGTTCAAAGACATAGAACACCTCATTCGACTTGCGGCGGTTATGGCGATAGCGTTGGTTGCATTTGTCCTCCTGCGCGCCGCGGTCGTCCCGCGCAGTTTTGGCCAGTACGGGCACTATCGCGGCGCTGCCATCGGCGAGATAGCGGCCCGGCCCATTGCCTTTGCCGGCCACGATGCCTGCGAGGCCTGCCATAGCGATGTGGTGGACCAGAAGAAGCACAGCAAACATGTGGTCATAGCTTGCGAGGCCTGTCACGGTGCTCTGGCGGCGCACGTCGAGGACCCCGGCTCCGTCAAGCCGGCGGCACTGGACACGGCTGTCCTCTGCGCCCGCTGTCATGAAGCCAACAGCGCCAAGCCAAAGGGCTTTCCCCAAGTGGCGACGGTCGAACACGCGGGCGGGCTGGCATGCGACACCTGCCACCAGCCGCACAGCCCGAAGATTGCGACGGAGGGCAAGAAATAGATGGACATCACGCGCCGTCATTGGATTATGCTGTTGCCCGCCGCTGCGGTTGCATGGAAGTTCGTTCTCGCGGGCACGCCCGAGGCCTCACCTAACTACAAACTTACCGAGCACTGGTGGGCGATGTTGATCGATATTCCCAAGTGCATCGGCTGTGGTAGCTGCGTTCGCGCTTGCGCGGAGGAAAACGGCGTCCCTGAAGGCTATTACCGCACCTGGATTGAGCGCTATCACGTCACCGACTGGAAGATCGAACGGCCAGAGGTAGAATCACCGGACGGCGGCAAGCAGGGTTTTCCACCCAACCAGGAAGGCGGCAAGAATTTCTTCGTCCCCAAGCTGTGCAATCATTGCGCGGACTCACCCTGCACGCAGGTTTGCCCTGTGGGCGCGACGTTCATTACGCCCGACGGAGTCGTCCTGGTGGACAAGACTTATTGCCTCGGTTGCCGTTATTGCGTGCAGGCGTGTCCCTACGGTTGCCGGTTTATCAATCCCAAGACAAACACCGCGGAGAAATGCACTCTGTGCTATCACCGCATTACCAAAGGTCTGACCACCGCGTGCTGCGAGGTCTGCCCGACCGGCGCGCGCCAACTCGCCGACCTGAAGAACCCTGCGGACCCGATTCATGAGTTCTTAAGAACTCACACGGTGCAAGTTCTAAAACCACACATGGCCACCGGAGCGAAGGTCTTTTACAACGGCATGGACGGTTCAGTGCGATAAAGGAGGCTTGTGCAATTACCGGTCGAAGGCTTCATGTACCCGAACGAAGTAGAACTCCAGTGGAGCGTTCTGATCGTTCTTTATCCATTCATCACGGGACTGGTAGCGGGTGCGTTTATTCTGGCTTCGCTGGAGCGCGTGTTCCGGGTGGAGGCGGTGAAGCCGACGTACCGGCTGGCCCTGCTCACGGCGCTTGCCTTCTTGCTGGTCGCGCCGCTGCCATTGCAATTGCACCTGGGACATCCGGAGCGCTCGCTGGAGATGTACTTGACCCCGCACCGCTCCTCCGCCATGGCCATGTTCGGCTTCGTCTATCTCTGGTACCTGATGGCGGTCTTGCTCCTGGAAATCTGGCTGGATTATCGCCGCGACATCGTCGAAAAGGCCCAGACTTCAAAGGGTTTCACGCGCCTTTTCTATCGTGTGCTCACCCTCGGTTCCAGCAACATCAGCGAGCGCGCCTTGCGCATCGATGAGAGGCTCGGCTATTTCATTACCCTGGTTGGAATTCCTTCCGCCTTTCTCCTGCACGGATATGTCGGCTTCATCTTCGGATCGGTAAAGGCCAACCCCTGGTGGTCGTCGCCGCTGATGCCCATTGTCTTCATTTTTTCGGCCATGGTGTCTGGCATCGCCGCGGTCATGTTGCTTTACATGCTCTCGACCCGGCTGCGCGGGCGGGAAATCGACATGCGCTGCCTCAATAAGATTGCGCAGTATCTTTTCTACACCTTCATCATTGATTTCAGCCTTGAGATGCTGGACCTTATCCAGCGAATCTATGAAGCCGACGAATCCTTCCGCAGCCTGGATTTCATGGTGCATACGCAGATTATGGATGTCGCAGGTGATCATTCAAATACTCTTGGGCACGGTGACCCCGATCGCGTTGCTGGGCTTAACCCAGGTCTTCAAGCTAAGCAATATGGCGCGCAAGCGAATCTATGCACTGGCCGGCTGCCTCACCGTGATCGGCATTTTTGCCATGCGCTGGAACGTGGTGATCGGCGGCCAACTCTTTTCCAAGAGCTTCCTCGGATACACGACTTACAAAATGGGTTTTGCTACGCGAGAAGGATTGTTGACCGCGACCGCGCTCATGATCCTTCCCTTCATCATTCTCTGGGTCCTGGTGAAACTACTGCCGCCCTGGCTGGACTCCGGTTCCGTTCCTGCCCCCAGCGCCACTCCGGCGCACGGAACCAGCTAGAGACTGGGCTCGGCAGCTAGTGCCTCGCGAAGAACAGTAGCAGGCCGAGAATGATGATGGGAATCAGCGCAATGGCTGCGTAGAAGGCAGCCTTCTTCCAGTGCAGCCCCCGCCGTTTTCTCCAGTCTCGCAATTCCGGACGGTCAGTGACGCCGACTCGATCTAGATGGCTGAGATCCAGCGCAAACTCATGAGCATTAGCGTAACGGTCCTTGGGCTGGCGTTCGATGGCCCGGTAGATCACTTCCTGGAGCTGGGGCGAAATCTGCGGATCAATTTCACGCGGCGGGACCGGGTAATACAGCAGCCGGTCGTTGGGATCGGGCTGCGGAAACGCCTTCTGCCCGGTCAGCATTTCGTAAAGGATCAGTCCCAGAGCGTAAATATCGCTGCGGGCGTCGCCCTGCTTTCCCAATAGCTCTTCCGGCGAAATGTAGTCGGACGCGCCGGTAAGTTGCGCCACCTTGGTGAAGGTAAGCCGGCGCGCCCGGGTTTTTGCCGCGCCGCCGAAATCGATCAGCTTGACGTGATCCCCGGCGCCCACCAGCACATTTTCAGGTTGGAGATCCCGGTGTGCGATTCCCTTGCCATGCAGGTATTCGAGCGCGTTGCATATTTCTGCCGCGATTTGCACTGCCCGCTCCGGCGGCAGGCGTTTCTCCTCGTTCAGAACCTGCCGCAGTGGCTTGGCCTCAAACCATTCCATGACCAGGAACGGCTCGGTGCGGTCCCGGTCTAGAATGACTTTTACGATCCCGGGATGGTCCAGGCGTTCGCCGATGTCCCGTTCACGACGAAACCAATCGGCAAAATTCTGGTCTTTCGCCACTTCCGGCAACGCGACCTTGAGGGCTACTACACGGCCATCGCGCAAATCTTTTGCGCGGAAGACAGTGGCGGTTTTGCTTCGGGCGACGACGCCTTCAATCCGGTAACTGCCAAGCTTGTCGCCGGGTTTGACCGGAGATTCCGGCGGTTCGTTTACGGATGATCGCGGACTATGGTCCGGTGTCTTGGTCGACATTCGTAGCCTGCCTTTGTACCGCTTCTCTCCAGCCCGCCAAGTTTAGAACAGCCAGCGCAGAAACGCGTTCTCAACGTAGATCAGCACCGTGAGCGCCACCAGAAGTTGAAGCAGGACCGGAGTGCAATCCTTGATCCACCGCAGCGGGGTGAAGGCTTCATCCAGGTCGCGGCGGATAAATGCAAAAGCGACGACCGATTGCGCGCATCCGATGTGCGTCCAGCACCCGCCCAGCGCGTAGCCCATGATCTGAGCCATGGCGAACAGATGCAGCACCTGCGGGCTCAAGCCGTGAAGGCCGCGTGAGGCAAAGTCCGCCACCACGTTGTTATCGAGAATCGCCGACAGAAACGTACAGCCAAGAAATTGCGCGAAAGCAACGTGTCCTGTGCCCACACTGGCAATTCCGCTGTGGATCAAGGTCTTTATCTCATCGAAAAAATTGGCTTTGGTCAGCAGCGTGATGGACAGGAAGAGCGGAAACAGGAAATAGTATTCGGCATATTCGGCACGCGCTTCGTGCAACGCCAGCTGTCGCATCTTGGGAATACGCATGATACCCAGCAGCGCACAGGCGAAACCTGCAAAGGACGCCCAGAACAGCGGCATGCGATTGTCAATTCCGTGCAAAATGAGAAGAGCCAATAAAAGGCACCACCGCGATAGCGCCGATCTTCTGCGCGCGCCGGCGAAGGTGTGCGAGCGAGGCCAGATTTTCACCGATAACACGTTCCGCCTGGCGCGCGCCCTCGTGGTCGCGTGCGTACAGGAGCTGATAATGGCGGTCGAGCGGGTCGGCAAGCTCTTCACTGACAAAATGACCCAACAGGTTCTTACGAGTCGCCTCGGGAACGTTTTCGCGGAATAGGGCGATGCCCAGCGATTCACCTTGTCGCAACCACCCCAGTACTCCTTCGGCATGCTCGCCCAGTTCCGCGGCGTGGTCCTCGACAAACTCGACAGGAGTCAGCACTTCGCCGTGGCGCGTGGCCTGAAGAAAGCGCACATCCTGGGCCTTGGCTTCGATGACGTCCAGCAAGTCGAGAAACACTCGCTGATTGCGCAGCCGCTTACGAAGTTGGCGGGCGATCAGCAAGTAGCTGACGATCGCTCCCGGGGCGCAATAGATCAGAAAGAAAAGGTTTCCCAGGTAAGGATAGAGGTTGGCCTTCATGATGAGATTTGGCGGTTCGCCATAGGCGAGCCAAGTCCCGCAGACCGTGGTAATGAAGGTGCACACGATCACCGCATAGCGAATCGCCGACATCGGCGTAGCGGCAAGCAGCAGGATAATGACCAGGGTGCGGATGGTCAGCCCAATCATGGAAACCCCGTCAAAGATGCCCGACGCGATGGCCACGAAGGCGATTACGGAGATGACCGTCGGCATGATCGCGCCTTGATAGCGGTTCAGCAGGCCGAAGGTAACCCCTTCCAGCAGACGCGTCTGTGCAACCACCGCCACGAAAAAGGTCAGGCCGAGAATGAAAAGCATCGTATCCGAGTGGATCAACTCGTCCAGGCCATGGAAGGACAGCAAATTCAGCCTTGCCCAATGCCACCAGCCAATCTCGTGGATCTGGGTATGCCATTCGGACGTGCTCAGCTTGGAAAACGTGGCCAGGATGACCAGCAACATGCCGTAGGTGAGGGCGTTCTTGTGGACCTGATATTTGAATGATCCCAGCAGGAACAACGAGAGGATGGTGGCCAGAACCTCCGCGGCCAGCAGCCACACGGGCATCACGCCACCGAGGAATAGTATCCCCGCAGCCAGCAGGACGCAGCCTCCCACGAATGCCCGCGCGGACAGGGTGACCACTTCCACCGAAGCTGGTTCTGTAGAAACTCGCGGGTAGGAAGAGTCATCCTGAATCGGGACTGATTCCACAGTGCCTCTCCAGGCAATTAGGGTGAAAGTCTGTAGGCCCAGTGGTGCGCCCGGCGGAATGCCGCCGGGCACGAGCCTGGGTTATGTAAGGTCCAGCGCGACGGCCTCGCCGCGGTTGCGCGTGAAGAGCCGGCGCAGCGGCCGCGTGATCTTGGACCAGGGAGTCTTGTAGCCACCGCGCTCGATGCCTTCGCGCTTCATAGTGCGGATCGTTGCAGCCTGGCGGCGAGCCAATTCCGACTGAGCCATGCTCTGAGACAGCAACGCCGCCAAGCGGGTGTGTTCTTCGGCTTTGTCCATAACGCGGAGCCGCATCCACAACTCACCCATTTTCAACTGAGCAATGAAACTGTTGGGCGCGAGGCGTACGGATTCCCGCAGCTCCTCGATCGCCGCTTGCGGGTCGAAATTCACGCACAGGGCCATTCCGAGCAGCACCCGCAGCTCGGATACCTGCGGGTATTGCTGCACGCAATCGCGCAACTGCGCCACCAGGCTCGGCGCTATCGTCTTTCTCGAGCAAGTAGGGGTCGGCGAACATCCGCAGCAATAGACCTTGCGTCTGCGGAGGAATAGAGGCCAGAGCCAGCGAAGACACGCGGGCGCTTAGGACGGGTTTTTGACCGTCGCGTACGATTTCGGAGTTAGTGGCGTTGTTCATAGGCTTATTCGAAACTTCAGATTTGTTTAAGAACGTGGGTTACAAACATGCGGCAAGGCGCCAACGGAAGGCGCCTTGCCACTCTGGATCCAGGCACAGCCTCGCAAGCGTCAAGCGACGGCAAAGTCGCGCGGAGCATGTGCGAAGATGTCGGCTTCCGGTTTGAAGACAAACTCGGGGTAACCGAGTTGGCCCATTTCCGGAATGTCGAGACCGGCGATTTCGGTTTCCGCTGAAACCCGTTGTCCGATGAAGAATTCGAGTATCAGGTTGAGCAGGAAGCTAAAGGTGAAAACGAAGCCGATCAGCGTGGAGATACCCACCAGTTGTGCGGCAAGCTGGCTGGCATCGCCGTAGAACAGGCCCGTGACCGTGCCAGTGACGCCGTTCCAGCTTCCACCGTAGTTGCTGGTGCCGTCCGCCAACAGACCGACCGAGAGCACGCCCCACAGTCCGCAAGTTCCGTGGACGGAGATGGCGCCGACGGGATCGTCCACCTTCATCACGTTCTCGATGAACGAGACGCTGAGGCAAACCAGCACGCCGGCGATGAGGCCGATGATGCAGGCGCCCACCGTGCTGACGAAACCGCTGGGCGCGGTGATGGCCACCAGCCCTGCCAGCAGACCGTTGCCGCTCATGGACGCATCCGGCTTACCTTTCAGGCTCCACATGTAGAGGATCGCGCCGAAGGTTCCAGTGCAGCCCGCGAGCATGGTGTTGACTGCGATCGTACCGATGCGCAGGTTGCCGTTTGCGGAGGCGCCCAGCGTGCTGCCCGGGTTGAACCCGAACCACCCGAATGCCAGGATGAAGCAGCCGATCAGCACGGCCGAAACGTCGTGGCCGATGATCGCATTGCTGGAACCGTCGCGGTTGAACTTGCCAATCCGTGGACCGATGATCAGTGAAACCGCCAGCGCCGTGATGCCACCGACGGCGTGGACGACCCCCGATCCGGCGAAGTCGCAGTAGCCTTTTCCCATACCCAGGTTGGTTCCGAGCTGCGAGAGCCAGCCCGCGCCCCATGCCCAGTTGCCGTAGATGGGATAGGTGAAGGCTCCCATGAAGACCGAGGATACGGCGAAGGCGATGAACTTCCAGCGTTCGGCGCATGCGCCGGTCACGATGGTGAGCGCCGTATCCATGAACACCATTTCGAACAGGAAGATCACCATCACGCCGACGTCATAGGTATGGCCGGACAGGAACATGCCCGACGCCGCCGAAGATGCCCCAAGTCTTTCCGAAGAAAGTCAGGGAATGTTCCGGAGACAGTGGTTGCAGGCCACCCAGATTGCCGTTGCCTGCGGCCCCGCCCATTTGTATGGCGAAGCCGATAAGCCAGTAAGCCAGCAAACCGCAGCCGTACACGAAGAAGTTCATCATGTAGGTGTGGTTGGCGTTCTTCACGCGGCAAAGGCCGGCTTCCACCATGGCAAACCCGGCTTGCATGAACATGACCAGAAAGCCGGTGACCAGGGTCCAGACAAAGTTGACGGCGATCTTGTTTTGCCCGACCTGATTGGCCGTATCGGGCAGGGTTACGCCGGCTTTGGAGTCGGCCGCCGGCACGTCGCTGATGGTTCCGGTAATCGTGCCGCCGGGATCGCCCTTTTGCAGGTCAGCCGTGGTGGGCGCTTTGGCGGCAGCATCATTCAGTTGAGCATCCGCGGCGGGCGGTGGAGGAGCTGGCAGCCGCGGCCGGGGCCGCGGCGGGCGCTGCGGCCTGAGCATGAGCCATTGAGCTCATCGTCAGGCCCAGCAGAAGGACGCAAAGACATAAGCTACTAAGTCGGATCAATTTCATCTTGTCTGCTCCATAGTCGTTTTGAACTCGCTGTGAACCGGCGGTTGCTAGGCTTTCCAGATCGCGTTTTTATTAAAGGCTGCGGGCAAAACGTAGATGATCCCGAAGAGGCTGACTACGATGCCCACCAGTGCGAAGGCCATTCGCCCGCCGACGCTGTCGGTGAGGTGCATGCCAAACAAAGTCACCACCCATCCAAAAGCGGCGACGAAAGCGCCCACCAGTTTCATCACTAGCGGGCTTGGCCTCATGGCCGGCTTGCCTTCCATCGACTTGAGTTTGAGGAAGCCGAACAAGCTGGCCACCATGATGACCAGGCCCAGAAGCAGGAGCAATTTGCCCATGCCGGTTGATAAGGAATAGACGCCGGCGCACGCTACCGTCATCCCCACGAGAAATACTGCGAAACTTCGGCCCTGCCCTGTATTTGCTGCCATGAACTTCCTCCTTGACCCCGGTCAGGGTCGCTAGTCTAGTGTTGCGAATTCCCAGTGCGGCCTGCGCTTTTTAGCGCTTCCAGGACTTCATTCGCCGAGGCCACGCGCCACAGCCTTCTGAAGCGCATTTTCCCGGACTAAGGTCCTCGATATCCCATCACACCTTCAACGGCTTCGTAGCTGTTTTGCATCGGCCCTGACAGGCAAAACCATAAACACGATCAACATCACGATCGCCATCACCTCCAGAACCGGTGGCAACTGCTGCTGCAAGCGCAACACCAACATGAAACCCACCATGGAGAACCACTGCCATCGCGATCGTTTGAGCCTTTCCACCCGATCCAAGAGATGGAAAAAATCGCCGAAACTCATCTTCTCGTTATCACCCACCGGGCCACGCCCTTTGATACAGGCGACAGCAAAAAATCCCGCCAACAGCAACTCCAGCAAAATTAGCTTCCAGTCCATCTCACTCCTGGCCTCTTGAGCTACGTGGCTGCAGAGACACCAATCTTCCGGCAGCGTCTGAGGGCGACCGGGCCCCTTTGGGCACCCAGAAGCAGCCTTGACTGCGCAACGCTCCTCAATCACCAATTGTCGGTAGATTGGCACAGCGTCGTGCCGCAGAATCACCTCCCGACAGCGTCGTTAAGAGGCTCTACTTGACCCACAACTTTAATGACAAGGGATTCTGGGGGCAGGACCCTGGAATGTCCAATTCAATTTTTTTATCGCGGGGATTCAAATGCGGTTCTGCCAGCGAGGTACGGCGGATCGCCCAAGTTTCTGGGGCTCTTCAAGTTATCGCTCAAGATGACGGCTTCGGCGATCTCGCGCATGGACTTGCGCCGTTGTTGGCTCTCCCGCTGGATGAGGCGGTAAGCATCGTCTTCGCTCAGGCCTAAATCGCGCTGTAAAATTCCTTTGGCGCGTTCGATAAACATCCGCGCCTCGAGCTTGCCCTGAAGCTTGAAATTCTCGGCTTCCAATCGCGCCCGCTCGATCTCAGCGCCCACCAGGAAACCAAGAGTTGCAATCAAAGCGACCTCGCGCTTGTTGTACGAGTGTTCGGCGCGACTCTGCAGATTGATCACGCCGACCAGTTGGCTACCCGCAACAATGGGGACCGACAGGAGAGCCTCAAAACGATCCTCCGGCAATTCGTTGAACAGCCTGAAGCGAGGATCCCGATAGGCGCTGTGCGCCACCGCTACCGGCTCGCGGTGCGCCGCGACCCAGCCGGTAATGCCTTGACCCAACCTAATTTTTAGACGGTTCACAACTTCAGGATGGGTATTCTTGGAGGCTCGCAACACCAACTCGTCCCCCTCCAAAAGATAAAGGAGGCACGAGTCGCAATTTAGCGCCAACGCAGCAAAAGCAACGACATCCTTCAGTGCTTCGTCGAACGCAACCGCTGTGATCCGCGCCCCACCGTGCCGAAACGATGCATCCGCGTCTTCCCGTGCACTCGGATCTATCTTTTCGGCGCGAATAGGGATGGGCGCTGCGGGACGCACTCGCCCTTGCGCAGGAATATCCATTGCAGCAAACTAGGCCCGCATCTGGGACTCGACAATCATACTTTGGTATGGGTAGTGATAGAAAAAAGTTATGGTGAGACATCAAGAATAGTTATCGCCAGGCCGGGAAATCGGAGGGACGGGGAGCAGATCCTTCTGAGTTAGCGCGGAGTTTGAGTTTCTCCGCCATCCTCACCAGCGCTGGGAGGGAATCCGCCTGCATCTTTCGAGTGACTTGGCCGCGGTGCATCTTCGTTGTGACCTCGCTGATTCCCAATCTCGAGGCCACCTCCTTATTCGTCAATCCCGTGACCACAAGTTCCATCACCTCACGTTCTCGCGCCGTAAGGCTTTCGAATCTGGCCTGCAAGACGGAAACTTCAGCCTGCTGCTCGCGCCAAACCCGATCGCGCTCCAGTCCCAGATGAATCGCCGCAAGAAGATCGTCTTTTTGAAACGGCTTCATCAGAAACTCGATTGCCCCCGCCTTCATCGCCCGCGAAGTCATGGGGACATCGCCATGTGCGGTAACAAAGATGATGGGTATTTTCACGCCCGACTTTTCCAACGATTCCTGAAACTCGAGCCCGTTCATTCCAGGCAGCCGAACGTCCAGCACCAGGCAGCTAGGCACCTCCGGCCGTTCGGCATGGCGGAACTCCTGTGTGGACCCAAACACCCGCACGTGAAGTCCGACGGCTTCGAGCAAATTGCTGATGGCATCGCGAACCGAAGCGTCATCATCTACGACGTAAACAATGGATTGAGGTTCATTCATCGGAATCTCGCGGCTGAATGGGAATCGTAAACTGGAAGACGGCGCCGCCCTGCGGGCGCGGAGCCGCCCACAAGCGGCCCTCATGGGATTCTATAATCGATCGGCTGATCGAGAGCCCCATCCCGATGCCATGGGGCTTGGTGGTGAAGAAGGGATCGAAAATACTCTCCAAGGTTTTGGCATCCAGCCCGCTGCCGCAATCCTCAACTCCCACCGCAATGGTCGTGGAATCGGGGGCCTGCGAGTTGATGAGGAGTTCCTTGGGACCGCCTGTCACTTCTGCCATGGCATCGAAACTGTTCATGATCAGGTTGAGCAAAACTTGCTGGAGTTGCACCCGGTCCCCTTTTACTCTGGGCAAACTCGGGGAGAGTTCCGTACGCATGTGAACGTTGCGGCGGGCTGCTTCCTCGCGCAAAAAAACCTTCAACTCACGGATCACGTCGTTCATGTCAAACCAGTCCCTGACAGCCGCCTCCTTCTTGAACACCGCGCGAATGCGGCTGAGCACATTGCCGGCGCGAGTCCCATCGTGGACAATTCTGCGCGCCGTCTGCAACGCCCGGTCGAGATTGGGCGGATCGGCCGAGAGCCACTCCACGCATGCGTTTCCGTGCGTGACCACAGCGGTCAGCGGCTGATTGATCTCATGGGCGATCGAGGCGGTAAGCTCGCCCATCGTCAGAACCCGCGAAAGGTGCGCCAGCTCCGCTTGGGTTTTCATCAGCTCCGATGTCCGCTCCGATACCCGGATCTCCAATTGGTCGCGCGCCTGCCGCAGAGCTTCTTCGCTTTCTTTCTTCGAGGAACTTACCCAGCTTGCGACCGCGGCACAAACCACGAACGCGCCAAAATACGCTTCGGCAGTCGTACTGATGGACCAGGAATAAAACGGAGGCACGAAATAGTACGCCACCATCGCAGTCGACAATAGTACGGCCAGCAGGCCCGCGGCTGTTCCCCCAAACCAGGCGCTCGCCATTACTGCCCCGAAGAACAGGAATAGAAAAGGATACGGGAAAAGGTGTTGCAGCAGCAGCGTCAGAACAAAAGCTACCGCGACTGACAAAATAGCAATCCCGGCGCGCCAAAGCAATGCGCGGGCTGGCCTTGGCGGCACTAAGTTCGCTTGTCTCACGCTGAAGTGCCGGACTGCAGCACCGGCTTGGGCGGCGCCTGGACCCTCCATGGCTCTAAAAAGTACCACGCCGAATGGGCGATCGGGAATGAAACCACGCCTCCCTCCGCCTTTCCCCAGCCGCAGCCGCTCTCGTCTCGGTCGTTTGCCCGAGGCAATTTTGCTCGTGTTTTCGTCTAAGGTGAGCGTACAATTTTCGTATTCGGGCGTGATGCAATGACTTCCTGTTGCTCAGTTTCGATTCGTCTCACTTCCACCCTTTTCCTCCTGCTGCTTTTGAGCATTGGCTTGGCGGCACAAGGTCGTCCCGGCGGCGGCAGCCCGGGGAGCGGTCCAACGGGCAGTTCACCGAGCATCAATCCGCCGCTTCGTCCACCCGGCGACTTCCCTTCCAGCATGGCCCCCGGCCCCATGTTCTTGTCGGGAAAAGTGACCGTGAGCGACGGCACCCCGCTGACGGAGTCGGTAGTAATTCAAAGCATCTGCGACGGGATGCTTCGCAATGAAGGCCGCACCGACTTCAAGGGAAATTTCAGTTTCGAAGTGAACGGCGGCAACAATTTCTCTGACATGCAGGCCGATGCCGACGTTTCTGGCTCTAGTTTAGGAAATCAGATCGGAAGGCCCGAAAAGAGACGCGATCTCAATCGCTGTGAGTTGCAGGCGGTTCTTCCGGGGTTCATTTCCCGAACGCTGAACCTGGCAGGAAAGGTGGAAGGCGCCGGCTCCGCTAACGTGGGGACCATCGTGCTCTCCCGCATGCAAAAGGTCGAGGGATTCAGCATCAGCGTTACCAGCCTGGAGGCTCCGGACAGGGCGAAGAAGGAGTATCAAAAAGGCGTTGAAGACGCCAAGAAGGAGAAATGGGACGCCGCCAGTGAGAAACTCTCCAAAGCCGTCGAGATTTATCCCAAGTACGCGGTCGCATGGCTCGAACTCGGCCGGGTGCAAACGCAGAAGCACGATCCTGCCGCGGCAAAGATCTCGTTTCACCGCGCTCTCGAGGCTGATCCTAAATTCACCGGCCCGTACCAGGAGCTAGCCCGCCTGGCGGTGCAGGAACAACAATGGCCTGATGTCGTACAGGTCACCGATCAATTGCTCAAACTCGATCCCATCAGTTATCCGCAGGCCTGGTTTTATAACTCATTGGGCGATTATTTTCTGCGGAGTTTAGGCCCAGCGGAGAAGGCCGCACAGCAAGGCATAGCGGTCGATCTGCAACATCAGGTGCCCCGCCTCGAGTATCTTCTGGCCATGATCCTCATCCAGAAGCACGACTACCAGGGCGCGATCACCCACATGAGGAGCTACACACGCCTCGCGCCAAAAGCCACCGACTTGGATGCGGCGCAGAAACAAATCGCCGAGCTGGAGAAAATCGCCGCCGCCCCGCCAAGCCAGCCGAAATAATCCACCCACATTATTCGCGCCAGCGAACGCCGCCGTCTGTCATGTTGAGCGGAGCCGGAGTGAGCAGAGCGAGCACCGGCGTAGTCGAAACATCCCTTCCCGCAGGTTTGGTGCCGGTGGCAGGGATTCCTCCATCCTCGCTGTCGCTCAGGGTCGGAATGACAATGAAAAAATCACAGTCTCCAAGCGGAGCCAAAAGCCACACTCAGAATGGCAAGAAATTCAAGCGAAGCACTTCATCGCCCGCCTCGCCCTACGTAGAGTAATCCGCATTAATCCTGACATACTCAGCCGTCAGGTCCGTGGTGTGAAACAGGACTGCGCTTCGCCCCCGCTTGAGCTTCACGCGAATGTCACAACGAGGCTGCCCCAGGTCATGATGAGCCTGCGCCTCATCGAAGGCATGCACTGTGCCTTTACGGAAGACAACTTGGTTGCCAATCGCGATCTCGATCTGCTCCGGACGAACCGGCACCCCGCACGCGCCGACGGCGGCGAGAATGCGCCCCCAGTTAGGATCAGCGCCCGCCCACGCCGTCTTCACCAGCAGTGAATGAGCAATCGCCTTAGCCACCCGCAGGGCTTCCTCGCGGCTCTTTGCCTGCTCGATGAACAGCCGAATCACATGCTGAACGCCCTCGCCGTCTGCCACGATCTGCTCCGCCAGCGAATGGCAAACTTCCAGCAGCGCCGCCGAAAACTGGTCGCGCACGCCGGATTGGCTTAAACGAACTCCGCTCTGCCCGCTGGCCAACAGCAACACCGTGTCGTTGGTCGAAGTATCGCCATCAATCGAAATGCAGTTGAAAGTCTGATCGCACACCGCGCGCAGCAGGCCTTTCAGTTCGCCCGGAGTGGCGCCTACATCGGTGCAGAGATAGACGAGCATCGTGGCCAGTTGCGGATGGATCATGCCCGCGCCTTTGGCCACTCCCGTCAGCGTGACTTCCCCTTCGCCGATTCCAAAACCAACCGACGCAGTTTTCATCCGCGTGTCTGTAGTCATGATGGCCTGGGCAAACTGCTCCATCCCTTGCACACTGGCCTGCCTCGCGGCGACCAACTCCGCCAACTTGGCGACGATTTTCTCGGCGGGAAGTGGAACGCCAATGATCCCAGTGGACGACGGAAAAATCTCGGCGGGATTGACTCCGAGCAGACGCGCAGCTTCGCCGCAAACCATGCGGCACGATCGAAGGCCGGCAGCACCCGTTGCGCAATTGGCATTGCCGGAATTCACAACGACTGCGCGAACGCGGCCTTTGGACGCCGCCAAAGATGCCCGCCCAACCTGCAACGGCGCGGCCACAACGCGGTTTTTCGTGAAGACGGCGGCGGCAGTGGTTCCCGGCGGAGCTTCGATCAACGCCAGATCGTTTCGCCCGCTTGCCTTGATGCCCGCGGCAACGGCGGAAAATGAAAAACCGCTGGGCAAATGGATGGTGGAGTGAGCCGCGCCTGCCGTTCATACCTCCAGCTTCACCAGGAAGGTTGTCGGCTCCAGAATGGAAAACTTCGGCAACTCGCCACGCACCATGGCAACTTCATCGCAGCAGTGCAGCCGCGGGCAGGCGTAGCAGTCCTTGTAGATCTTGTCCGGCAAATCTTCGCGTTGCGCCATTGTGAAACCCAGGTGCGCAAAAAACTCAGGCTTGCGGGTGAACAGGCAAATGCAGCTCACGTGATGCTTTTCGGATTCCTCCAGCAGCGCCTCGACCAGGCGCTTGCCGCCTCCGCGCCGCTGGTGTTCGGGATCAACGGTGATCGAGCGAATCTCCGCCAGGTGCTGCCCGTAAAGGTGCAGCGCGCCGCAACCCACGATCTGCCCGCGATGTTCCAGAACCACGAAGTCGCGCACGTTCTCGCAGATTTCCGCGAAGTTCCGCGGCAGCAACGTTCCGTCGCCGGAGTAGGACGAAATCAGTTCGTGGATGTGCTCGGCGTCGGGAAGAATCGCGTCACGCGTGCGCATGGATTTCCTCCCGCATCGATCCGATTTTCTGCCGGGCCTCTGCAATGGCTTGCCGCACTCGCGCCGGCGCCGTGCCCCCGGGCACATCGTGAATCGCCAGCACAGCTTCAAGAGTCAGGCAGGAATAGAAATCCTGATCGAATGCAGGATTCAGCTTCTGCAATTCCTCCAACGGCAAATCCTGAAGCTCGCCGCCTTTCTCCAGAGCCAACTGCACCGCCTTGCCCACCTGCTCATGCGCCAGGCGGAACGGAACGCCGCGCTGGACCAGGTAGGTCGCCGCAGCCCAGGCATTCATGAATCCCGACTGCGCCGCCGCCTGCATGCGGTCGTGATCAAATTCAACTGCCTGCATCCATCCCGTCACCAGCGGTATGAGTGAAAGCACGGTTCCAGCGGCATCAAACAGCGGCTCCTGCGTCTCCTGCAAGTCCTTGTTGTAGGCCAGCGGCAGGCCCTTCACCGCCACCAGCAACGCCGTCGCATCGCCGATCACGCGGCCGGCCTTGCCGCGGGTTAGCTCCAGCAGATCCGGATTTTTCTTCTGCGGCATGGCGCTGCTGCCGGTCGAGTAAGCCTCCGGCAGATGCACGAATCCCCACTCCTGCGAGGAAAACAGAATCATCTCTTCCGCCCAGCGGCTCAGATGCAGCGCCAGCAGCGAAAGTACGTTTACAAACTCCAGCGCGAAATCGCGATCGCTGGTGGCGTCGATGCTGTTGCGCCGTGGGCCCGTCGAAGCCAAGATTTCGCGGCGATGCTTCGCCGATCCAGCGGCAACGTCGCGCCCGCCACCGCGCCCGAGCCCAGCGGACAAACATTCAGCCGCTTGCGGCAATCGGCAAGCCGGTCGGCATCGCGCAGAAACATTTCCACGTAGGCCAGCAGCCAATGCGCAACCAGCACCGGCTCCGCCCGCTGCAGATGCGTGTAAGCGGGCATGGCCGCGCTTCCCGCCTGCTCCGCGCGCTCGAGAAGAACGCCGAGCAATCCCGCAAGATCCGACCGCATCTGATCGATGCTGGCGCGAACATACAGACGCAGATCGGTCGCAATCTGCTCGTTGCGGCTGCGCCCGCTGTGCAGCTTGTAACCCGTATCGCCGATCAGCGCGACCAGTTGCTTCTCGACAAAGTGGTGAACGTCTTCCGCCTCGCGATCATCGAGAAACGCGGGAGAAGCCGCCGCCTTCTGCGCGATCTGCTCCAGGCCTTCGAGAATCGCAATCAACTCGCCCGAAGACAGGATTCCCGCATCTTTCAACGCGCGAGCATGCGCGCCGCTGGCGGCGAGTTCATGCCCGAGCAACCGGCGGTCGAAGCCGAAAGACCGCTGCCAGCGCTCGAACTCCGGATCCAGCGGCTGCCGGAAGCGGCCCGACCACATCTTCATTTCGCCACCTCGGATTTCGCCTCGCTGTGCAGCCGCGCCCGCGACCGCGAAGGCAGCCCCAGAATCCGGATGAAGCCTTCGGCATCTTTCTGGTCGTAACTCTCGCCCATGGTGAACGAAGACAGATCGGTGCGATACAGCGAATTCTCCGACTGCCGGCTCACGATCGCTACATTGCCCTTGTAAAGCGAAAGCGTAATCGCTGCCCGTCATATCCTTCTGCGTGCTCTCGACAAACGCGTCGAGCGCCTCGCGCAGCGGCGTGAACCACAGTCCGAAGTAAACCAACTCGGCATATTTCAGCCCGATGTGCTGCTTGAAGTGCGCCACATCGCGCTCCAGGCAAAGCGCCTCGAGTTCGCGATGCGCGGTCACCAGCAACGTGCCGCCCGGAGTCTCATAACATCCGCGCGACTTGATGCCGACGAACCGGTTCTCCACTACGTCGACTCGGCCAATCGCATTGCGCGCCCCGATCTCGTTCAACAATTCCACCAGCGCCACCGGATCAAGCGTCATGCGATTCACCGAAACCGGAACACCCTTCTCGAATCCGATCTCGACTTGCTCCTCGCGGTCCGGCGCTTCCTGCGGCGAGCGCGTGATCTGCCAAGTCCCAGGCAGAGGCGCGTTGCCGGCGTCTTCCAGCTCACCGCCCTCATGGCTGATGTGCCACAGATTGCGGTCGCGGCTGTGAATCTTCTGCCGGCTCGCGGCCACCGCGATGCCATGCTGCTCGGCATAATCGAGGCAATCTTCGCGCGACTTCAGCTTCCACTCCCGCCACGGCGCAATCACTTTCAGTTCCGGCGCCAGCGCCTGATAGGTCAGCTCGAAGCGCACCTGGTCGTTGCCCTTGCCGGTGCAGCCATGGGAGACCGCCGTTGCGCCCTCGCGCAGCGCAACCTCCACCTGATGCTTGGCGATCACCGGCCGCGCCATCGACGTGCCCAGCAAATATTTGTGCTCGTACACCGCGCCGGCCTTCAACGACGGAAACACGTAGCCGGTCAGAAATTCCTCGCGCAGGTCTTCGACGACGACTTTGCTGGCGCCGGTCTTGTACGCCTTCTCGACCACAGCTTCAATGTCGTCGCCCTGGCCCACGTCGGCCACCATGGCGATCACGTCGTAGGAATAATTTTCCTTCAACCACGGAATGATGATCGAGGTATCCAACCCTCCCGAATATGCAAGCACGACTTTCTCAGGCATGTGCGCTCCTCACCGGCAGGCGGCCCTGTTTGCCGCCAAGCAATAACAGTCAAAATAGCTTTCTGAACGTGCAAGCGGTTCTCCGCCTGGTCGAAGACCACCGAGCGTTCCGAATCCATCACCGCGTCGGTAATCTCCTCGCCGCGATGCGCCGGCAGGCAGTGCATGAACACCGCGTGCGGCGCGGCCCCGCGATGCCAATTCATCGTTCAACTGATACGGCGGAAAGATCATCGCCCGCTCCGCCGCCTCGTGCTCGTGGCCCATGCTGGTCCAGACGTCGGTATAGATAGCGTCCGCTCCATCGACGGCCTCGCGCGGATCGGTGAGCAATTCGATCACGGCGCCGGTCTTCTGGGCCATCGCCTGCGCATCGGCGACGATCTTGTGCGATCGGGGCCGTAACCCTGCCGGCGTGGCAACGCGCATCTTGGAGCCGATCGCCGCGCAAGTCAGCATCAGCGAATGCGCGACGTTGTTTCCATCGCCCACATAGGCGAGCCGCACCTTGCCGGAAATCGCCGAAGCGCTCCTGCAACGTGAAGTAGTCGGCCAGCGCCTGGCAGGGATGCTCGAGATCGCTCAGCGCATTGATCACCGGAATCGAAGCGTGCTCCGCCATGCCCGTGACCGTGGCGTGCGAAAACGTCCGCAGCACGATGCCATCGACCCAGCGCTCCAGGTTGTGCGCGATGTCGCTCAGCTTCTCGCGCGCGTCCAGGCGGCCGTGAGTCTGGTCGACAAAGATCGCCTGGCCGCCCAGGCTCGCCGTTCCCGCCTCGAACGTCACGCGCGTGCGCAGCGACGGCTTCTCGAAAAACATCACGACTCTGCTTGCCGGCAAGCGCGGTGCGGAAGTCCGCGGGATGAGCCTTCATCATTCCCGCGAGGTCGAAGATGGCTTCCACATCCATGGGCCCGAGATCGCGAATCGAAATCAGATCGCGGCATGGAATCCCCGCTGGTAACGGGCGCAGTCGCCCGCGCGGTGTTCATTGCCTGGCTGCTCACTGTGTTTTGCTCCTTTTCGTCAGACTTTTTCGTCTGCCGCGCTCGCGCGGCGCAGAGGCCAAAGCGCCATCGAGCGCGCGGATCACCTGATCCACGTGCTTTTTCTGGATGATGTAAGGCGGCAGGAAGCGCAGCACAGTTTCGTGCGTGCGATTGATGAGGATGCCCTCGTCCAGCAACTTCTGCACCGCGGCTTTGGCGGTGTCCGCGGAATCGATTTCAATTCCCAGCATCAAGCCCATGCCGCGAACTTCGCGGATGCTGGCGTGCTTGGCTTGCAGCCCTTCCAGCTTTTGGTGGAAGTATCCGCCGACCTCACGGATATGGCCCATCAGCCCATCCACCGTGCCTCAGAAACTCGATGGCGACCGCGCAAGCCAGCGGGCCGCCGCCGAAAGTGGTGCCGTGCATGCCCGGGATGCATGCCGCTCGGCCACGCGGTTGGTGGTGAGAATCGCGCCCAGCGGCAATCCCGCAGCCAGCGGCTTGGCGACGGTGACGATGTCCGGCTTCACGCCATAATGCTGGTAGGCGAAATACTTTCCCGTGCGGCCCAGGCCGCACTGAATCTCATCGACGATCGAGCAGCGCGCCGGTGCGCTCGGTCAGCTCGCCGCGCGGTCTGCAGGAATTCCGCGCTGACGGGATAAATTCCGCCTTCGCCCTGAATCGTCTCCAGGCAAACCGCGCAGACGCTGCCATCGAACTGCCGCTTCAGATCGTCGACATCGTTGAAGCCGACGAAACCAACTCCGGGCAGCAGCGGCGCAAAGGGATGGCGATACTTCGCCTGGCCGGTGGTAGCCAGCGAACCGAACGTGCGACCGTGAAAAGAATTCTCCAGCGCCAGAATGCGCCACTTGGCTTTGTGGCCGTTCGAGTTCTCCACCGCGGGCCAGCGCGCGCGCCAGCTTCAGCGCGCCTTCCCAGGCCTCGGTGCCGCTGTTGCAGAAGAAAGCTTTGTCGAGGCCGGAAATCTTGGTCAGCCGCTTGGCCAGCTCCGCCTGATATTCGTGGAAAAATAAATTGGAAACATGAATCAAGCGTCCCGCCTGCCGCTTGAGCACCTTCTGAATCGCCGGATGCGCGTGCCCCAGCGCATTCACGCCCGAGGCCGCTCAGAAAATCGAGATAGCGCTTGCCGTCGCGAATCCCAAAGATAGACGCCGCGTGCCGCGGGTAAAGAGAACGCGCTGACGATCGTAGGTCGGCAGCAACAACTCCTGCTCGGAGCGCATTACGGAAGCGAGGTTCATGCGCCAATCACCTCCGTTCCGCACTCCAGCTTGGTGAAATAGAAACTGCGGCAGGATTTCCGCCTGCGCCGCCGGCAGAATCCGCACCCGCCCCACTCCCTTGCTGCAGCGCCTGATTGCAGGCTTCGAGCTTAGGCAGCATGCCGCCGCCGATCACCGAAGTCTCCACCAGCGCCGCAACGTCTTTGGTGTTGAGCCAGGGAATCACCGTGCCGTCGGCGTCTTTCACGCCGGGAACGTCGGTCAGGAAAATCAACGTATCGGCGTGGCAAGCCACGGCGCAAGCCGCCGCCATCTGGTCCGCGTTCACGTTGTAGTACTCGCCATCCGAGCCGAGCGCCAGCGAGGACAGCACCGGAATTCCGCCCTCGGTCCAAATCGCTTCCAGCCAGCGCGGTTCGACGGAGCAGATTTCGCCGACGAATCCCAGGTCGTAGCCTTCGGTCTTCTTCTTGCGCGCGCGGAACGACATGCCGTCGCCGCCGCACAAGCCAATCGCCGGATTGCCCGCCGCGACCACCGCCGCGACCACGCTCTTGTTGACCATGCCGGCCAGCACCATCAGCGCAACGTCGCGCGTCTCCGCGTCGGTGATGCGCAGGCCGTTCACGAAATCGCTTTTCTTTGCCCAGCAGAGCCAGCGTGCGCGTAAGCGTCGTGCCGCCGCCGTGGACCAGGGCGATGTGGTGCCCATCGTGCGCCAGCTCCACCACCGCATGCGCGCACTTCTGCAACGTGGCCTTATCTTCCAGCGCCGTCCCGCCAATCTTGACCACGATTTTCACTGCAGGCCCTCCTCTTCCTTCCACCCGTACATCAGATTCATGTTCTGCACCGCCTGCCCGGCCGCGCCTTTCAGCAGATTGTCCACGCAAGAAACCACCACCAGCCGCCGTCCGTCCTTCGCCAGGCAGAAGCCGATATCGCAATAATTCGTGTTCACCGAAAACTGAATCTCCGGCAGACGCGGCGGCGCGAAAATCCGCACCCAGCGCTTGCCGGCATAAAAATTCGCGGAAAACACGACTCAACATCTGATGACTTCATCTCGCCGATTAAGATGCACATAAATTGTCGATAAGAATTCCGCGCGGGATCGGCAACAGATGCGGCGTGAAAATCAGTTCGCCGGCGTCGAGCTTCAGCTGCTCGAGAATCTCTCCCATATGGCGATGACCGAAACACCGAATAGGCGGAAAGATTGTCGGCCACGGAAACAAAATGAGTGCGCGCGGTCGGCTCCTTGCCCGCGCCGGAAACGCCCGACTTCGAATCCGAAATAATTCCGCGCTCGCGATCGACGATTCCGGCCTGCACCAGCGGCGCCAGCGCCAGAATCACCGAGGTGGCGTAGCAACCGGGATTCGCGACCACGTCGCGCCTGAGCAATGGCTTCGCGATTCAACTCCGGCAGCCCGTAAACCGCCTTCGTCGGTGAACTCGGCAGCGGTGGCGGAATCCTTCGTCCTTGAATCCGTACACCGCGCGATTCTGCGCCTGCTTCAGCCGCCAGGCGCCGCTCAGATCGATGACGCGCAGTCCGTGCGCCACCGCCTCGGGCACCAGCGAGCGCGAGGCTTCATGCGGCGTCGCCAGAAAAAGCAGTTTGCACGCCCTGCTCCTTCAACGAGTCCCACGACAGCGGCTTCAGAGGATAGCTTCCGTTCCCCGAGAGCACCGGAAAGATATCCGCGAGATTGACCGTCGCCGTTGCTCTCGCTCTGGCGGCTGAGCAGCAACCGGCGTATCCACCTGGGGATGGCGCAGCAGCAGGCGAGTCAATTCCACGCCGGAATAACCGGTCGCTCCCACGACCGCAGTCTTGAGTTTGGCCGGCATCAGGCAAGCATCTCCTGAGTGCGGGCCTGCAGGCGGGTGGCGGCTTTCTTGTCCGGGCAAACGATGAGGATGGTGTCATCGCCGGCGACGCTGCCAACGGCTTCAGGCCACTCTTCGTCATCCAACGCGGCGGCGACCGGCTGCGCGCTGCCCACCGTGGTCTTGATGACCAGCAGATTCTGCGCCCGGCGCACATCCAAGCACGAACTCGCGCACCAGCCGCGAGACCGACGGCAAGGCCGCCGACGCGGCCGAGGTCTCGATCTCCAGCGTGGCATAGCCCTCGGCGGTCTTGACCAGGCCGAGTTCGCGAATGTCCCGCGACAAAGTCGCCTGCCCCACGCGAAAGCCACGCTTGCGCAAGGCGCGCTGCAGCTCGTCCTGGCTGAGCGATCGGCCCTTGCTCCAGCACCGCCAGAATCGCTTTTTGCCGCAACGGCTTGTTCATGAATTCTTATTCACTCGACTGAATACTTATTCATTGTAAAGGTTGAGTGGCGAGTGTCAAGTGAAAGTTGCGTAATTCTTCGAGGAACTTATGGATGGTTACTTCCGTGTCATGCTGAGCCAGCCGGAGCAAGCGGAGCGCGGCTGCGGCGCCGCCGAAGCATCCCTACCTGGCCGTGAACCTGGGTTTCGTATTCGGGAATTTCTGCCGCGACATACGGCCCCAGTCAGAATTCCCTGGCGTGTAACCGTCGCCGGTTGCGGGGTAGGGATCCTTCGACTGCGTTTTTCCTGCGCATTCGCACAGGAAAAACTTCGCTCAGGATGACAGGGTCTGTCACACAAAGAAAAACCCACCGGCCAATCTTTCTGGCGGTGGGTTTCGTAACTTGGCGGAAGCCTCAGCTCCGCTCAGCAGGAATCCTTCGGGCTTAGTGCTCCCGTTCCTGCTCGGATTTCATTTCTTTGCCCGGCTCCATTTTCTTCTGCTCGAAGAACTCCACTAAGCGATCGACCAGTCGACGGCGGCCGCCGATCATATGCAATCCGCTTTCGTGCTGATGCTCTTCGAGGACCCGGTTCAGGCTGCGCTCTAGATCATTCATGCGACACCCCTTAGTCTCAGTGGCGCCCATAGGTAACCGTTACCTAAGATTGCTCACTACCAGCCTAGCAACCGGCAGCGCTAAACGGAAATCGGAAATTCTGATGACCTCAATCAAGAAACTTGATGGGCTGGAAATTTCAACTATTGGATTTCAAACGGTTTATCTTATTTTGAAGCCGCCGCTAACTGCCGCACCGTGCTGATGAAGGTCGTGGTCGCCCGCGTCTGGGTGCGATCTCGCCGGTAGGCGAGCCCGAGTTCCCGCCACAGTTCTTCGTCTTTGATTGGAATCAGCTTAACTCTACCTGCGAGCACCTGATCGCGCGCGAAGCTGGCACTGATCAGGGAAACTCCTAGCCCGGCCGCGACAAAACTTTTGATCATACCCACGCTCGGCAATTCCATCCGCACCTGGAGTTGCGAAGCGTACGGGCGGAAGAGTTTATCCATGAGCCGGCGGCTGAAACCGGTTTTCGGTAGCAGTAGAGGCTGTTTGGCAATTTCGCTGACTGGGACTACGTCGAGCTTCGCCAGGGGATTCTGCGGGCTTACCATCAGCATGAGCTGGTCGCGGAAAATGGCGTGTGCTTTCAGGCTGGCCGATTTCACCGGCAGGGTCACGATGCCGACATCGATCGTGCCGTTCTCCAGCTTCTCGATAATCTTGTAGCTGAAGTTGCGGTAGATGCTGATCTGCACGCCCGGATAAAGGCTGCAATACTTGGCGAAGACGTCGGGCAGAACGTACAGGCAAGTGGCTTCGTTGGCGCCGATCAGAAGCGTGCCGCGCGGAGTGCTGCCCTGGTCGGCGACTGCCAGCAGAGACTCATCGCGCATTTGCAGCAGGCGCTCGGCGTAGGCGAACAGCACGCGGCCTGCTGGGGTCAGGGTTACGTCCTTGCCGGAGCGGTCGAGCAGGCGGTCGCCGTACTCCTGCTCCATCTGGCGGATTTGCGCGCTCACCGCGGATTGCGAGCGGAACACTTTCTGGCCAGCGCGCGAGAAGCTGCCTAGCTTGGCTACCTCCAGGAATGTGACTAGTTGGTCGAAGTCCATGGGTAGTGGGGCATTATAGCTGAGAGCGGGGGATTTGAGGCTCTCAACCACGGGGGACACAGGGAAGCACAGGGAAGCCCATGAACGAATGGTTTTCTGTGCTTCCCTGTGCCCCCCTGTGATTAAGGCTCTTAGTCTCCGCCGGATCCAGCCGTGGCGGCAAGCTGAACTAGCGGCGCAGCGGGGGCATGCAATCCGCACTCGGTTTTGAGCGAGCCCGCCCAGCGCCCGGCGCGAGGATCCTCTCCCGCCACGATGGCGCGGGTGCAGTGGGTGCAGCCGATGCTCGGATAGTTGCGGTCGTGCAGCACGTTGTAGGGAACGTTGTGCCGATAGATGTAATTCCACACCATCTTGGAGGTCCAATCCGCGATGGGATTGATCTTGACCAGCCCAAATTTCTCGTCCCATTCGACCTTGCGGGCGCTGGCCCGGGCGAGGGTCTGGTCCCTGCGGATCGCGGTTATCCAGGCTCGCAGCCCGCTCAGCTTCTTGCGCAGCGGTTCGATCTTGCGGAGGTTGCAGCATTGGTCGGGATCACGGCTCCACAATGCGGGGCCGTGCGCGCGCTCCTGTTCCGCCGGGGTCAGATCGGAATAGATTCTCTCCACCTTGATGCCGTAGCGCTTCTCAACCCGGTCGATCAGATCGTAGGTCTCGGGGAAAAGAAAGTCTGTGTCCCCGACGAACACATTCAGCGATGGATTGATGCGGGCGGCGAGATCGATCAGCACCATGCCATCGACGCCAAAGCCCGAGGCGAGCGACACTTTGTCCCCGAAGTTGGCGAATGCCCAGCGCAGTGTTTCCTCGGGCTTCCATGATTCGGCCAGAACCGGCACATTTCCTAGGTCTTTCACTCCGATCGCTCCCCGTTCCCTGCCAGTGCAAGGAACTCCGTGGAATTTTCGTTGAGATTGCTATTTAGGGTTGGAACTGCCCAGGCAAACTGCTCTCGCAGAGTCACGTGGTCCGCGAAGCGAACAACTTCTCCCACCACCAGCAAAGTCGGCGCGGGCAGCCGCGGGGACTGCGCGAGATCTTGCAGAGTCGTGCTGAAGACTTGCTCTTCGCTGGTGGTTGCCCGCGAAACGATTGCGCACGGGGTGGCCGAACTCAATCCTGCTGCCTGCAACCGGCGCACTGTGTTTTCGTAGTTGTAGCCGGGCATGTAGATCACGAGCGTGGCATCGGACGGGAAATAAGCCGGCCAGTCGCCGGCCCCGGCGTCTTCCGATGGATGTCCAGTGAGGAATATCAACGCTGACGAAACCTTGCGGTGAGTCAGCGGAATTTGCGTGGACGCAGCCGCACCCAGCGCCGCCGTGATTCCGGGAACAATCTCGACTTCAATATTGGCCTGCCGCAGCGCTTCAATCTCTTCTCCCGCGCGGCCGAAGATAAACGGGTCTCCACCTTTCAGCCGGACCACCTGCAAACCGAGCAGCGCAAACTCGATCATGAGCCGGTTAATTTCTTCCTGGCGGATGCGTCCTTGCCCGGCGCGCTTGCTGACGTTGTGCACTTGCGCGGTCTTCGGCAGCAGAGCCAGAATTTCCGCTCCGACTAAGCCATCGTGCAGCATCACGTCGGCGGCCTTCAGCACGCGCAGCGCTTTGAGCGTAAGCAACTCCGGATCGCCGGGCCCAGCACCGACCAGAAATACCTTGCCCTTGGCCAAGCCCTTGTCGGCCTGGGCTTGCGCGAATCCCTCACGGCTGGCGAGGCGGTGCAACTCTTGCCGCCGCTGCTCGGGGTCGATGTCGCGGGCGAAGAGTTGCTCGCGGGCCCGGCCTAGCTCGTCGAGCCATCCGGCGTATTCCGGGCCGAACTGCGCTTCCAGTTCGCGGCGCAGCCGCTGCGCCAGCGCGGGGCTCAGGCCGGCGGTCGAAATGGCCAGCTGGAGCGCGCCTCGGCGAACGACCGCGGGATAGAAGAAATCGCAATGCTCGGGATCGTCGACGGAGTTGCAGGGGATGCTACGCTGTTGCGCTTCGCGGAAGATGGTTTGGTTTAGGGCGCTGGAGGAGGTTGCCGCGACCACGAGGAAGATGCCGTCCAAGTCGCTGCTTGCAAAATCTCTCTGCTCCCAGGAAATCACGCCAGACTTGGCCCACTCGGCGACCGCGGCGCTGGCCCGTGGCGCGACCACTCGTATTTTTGCGCCCGCCTCGATCAGGCTCTGAATCTTCGATTCGCCAACGCTCCCCGCCCCTACCACCAGGCAGCTTCGGCCTGCCAGCTTGACGAACATGGGGAACAGGCTGGGAGCCTTGCCCTGCGGGCCGCCGTCTCGCGTCGTTTTGTCGCCGTTTTTGAGCATGAAAAAACCCACCGCCAGTAGCTGCACTGGCGGTGGGTATGATTGCTGATTATGAAGTTAGTTCGTTAGATCAGCAGCCTCCCTGCGCCAGGCACACGCATACAACAACAAGTACAACACTGGCCGCAGGCGTAGATGGAGGCTTGCATGACTTTTAATAGGCTATGATCCGGAGCTTAAATTGTCAAGCGGCGAAAAAGTGTGGGGCGGACACTCCTGTCCGCCGCCTTTGGGGTTGGTTTTAGGGACGAGATCAAAATCAAACCCAAGATCGGCGGACAGGGGTGTCCGCCCTACATTTACGAATTTGCCGCTCTCGGCGCCGCTGCTGTGCGGCCCGGAACATGCGCCGTCCGCCGCCCTGCCACCTCTTCATACACGGCATGAATCTGGGCGGCTGACGCATCCCAGGAAAACTTCTTGGCCTGTTCGTAGGAGCGCCGCTTCAACTTTTCGCGCAGCCCCTGGTCGAGCAGGACGCGGTGCAGCGCCCGCATGATCTCGAATACGTTTTCCGGATTCACCAGAACCGCGGCCTGGCCAACCACCTCGGGCAGCGAAGAAGTGTTCGACGCCAGCACCGGCGTGCCATGCGCCATGGCTTCCAGCGGCGGCAGTCCGAATCCCTCGTAGAGCGAGGGAAAGACAAAGACTTTGGCCGCGTCGTAAAAGATGCGCAGAACTTCAATCGGAATGAAGCCGAGGAAACGAACATCGTTCTGCACGCATCCCCGAATCACGGTGCGGCGCAGGTCGGGATGCTTGGAAAGCTCGTCGCCGATAATGATCAGCTTCAGGCCGGGATATTTGGCCTCTTTATCGAGTTCCGCCTTCAGTGCCGAGAAGGCCTCGATGATGCGCACCACGTTTTTGTGCGGGCTGATCCGTCCGGCGTACAGCAGGAACGGGTAGTTCACCTGATAGCGTTCGGCCAGAAACTGGCGATCGCTCTCGGTAGCGTGCCCGTGCAGAAAGCGCTCGTCGATCGCGTTGTAAACCACTTCGATGTGTTCGGGGGCGATGTCAAACAGCTTCTCGATCTCGCTCTTGGTGAATTTGGAGACGGCGAAGATGCGAGCCGCGCCTTTGAGCACACGCCGCGTCAGGTGGAAGTGCAACGAGCGCTTCCACCCGGCGCGGTCGTGGGCGCGATACATATGCTCCAGCAGATCGTGAACCGTGACGACATACGGACAAGGCAGGTTGCGCGGCATCCAGAACAAGTGGGGAATGTGAACCAGGTCGCATTTCAGGTGCCTGAGGACGGCACGTCCCTGGAAATAACCTTTGGTTGTGATGTCCGGCGCGATTAGAGGGACGGTTGCAAAGTTGGGGGGAAGAGGGCCCATTTCGACCATCTTTTCCGGCGAGCCGATCAGAACATATTCGTTCTTGCTATCCAGCCGGCCGAGTGCCCGCACTACGTTGCGGGTATAGGTGCCGACGCCGAACTCGGTCATGCGCCGGATATCGATGGCAACTTTCACGGGATGAGTATATCGACAAATTGGCGTGAAGTTAGGCTGATCCGCTACGACCTCTCGCCGGAACTAGAAGAGCGAGGGGCCACCGGCACGTACTCATGAGCGTAACTCGGTGGCGTCTCCATGGGCCAGGCAAAGGCATCGAGGGCTTGTCGCGCGAGCCTGCGGGCCATGGCCCATTCACCGCTCGTCTTTATATCGTCGTCGGACCACGCGGTAATTGTTTTTAGGTGTTCGTCTACAACAATAAGCGCAGACAGTTGTACGTCTGTTAACTCGGATCGATAAAGACCACTAACTGTCATGCGCCAGTGATCAAACTCAAGAGCGAGTTCGTCACTCCGGCACACATAGTACGGGAGCAAATCAAGTTGGGTCTCCGCAGGGCAGGCTAAGAGTTGCAGAGAGTGTCGCAACCTAAGAAATGTGCTCGATTGTCGTTGATCGGACATCCAACAACCTGTGACACCGCAATAGATTTGGGACCGTTACCTCACTTCCGCCTGGGCCTTCGCTCTGCGCTCGGGATACAGCGGGAACACCTCGGCCAATCCCAACACTTGCTTGCGAATCTTCCCCAACGCGGCCAAATCGCTGCGCTGCTGCAACGCCTCCGAAATCCAGCGCCCGACTTGCCGCATCTCGTCTTCTTTCATGCCCCGCGTGGTCAGGGCCGGCGTTCCAATGCGAACGCCGCTTGGCTTCATCGGCGGGTTGGTATCGAACGGAATGGCGTTCTTGTTCACAGTAATGCCAGCTTCTCCCAGGGCCTTTTCGGCCTCGCTGCCGAACATTCCTTTGGAAAAGACGTCGATCAGCATGAGATGAGTGTCGGTGCCGCCGGAGATCACCCGGAAGCCTTCCGCCGCAAGAGTTTCCGCCAGCACCTTCGCGTTCGCCACAACCTGCCGCGCGTAGTCATGGAACTCCGGCTGCAATGCCTCGAGAAAGCACACGGCTTTGGCGGCGATGATGTGCACCAGCGGCCCACCTTGCATTCCCGGGAAGACAACTTTGTCGATCGCCGGACCGAATTCTGCTTTGGAAAGAATCATGCCAGCACGCGGTCCACGCAGAGTCTTATGTGTGGTGGAAGTCACAATGTGCGCGTGCGGCACCGGCGATGGATGCGCGCCTCCTGCGACCAGTCCGGCGAAGTGCGCCATATCGACCAGGAAGAGCGCGCCGACTTTGTCCGCAATCTGGCGCATGCGGGCGAAATCAATGATGCGGGGATAGGCGCTGCCGCCGCCGATGATGAGCTTGGGCCGCTCTTTTTCAGCCAATTTTTCCAAATCGTCGTAGTCGATTGTCTCGGTTTCCTTGGTTACGCCATAGGGAACGATGCGATAAGTCTTGCCGGAAAAGTTCAGGGGATGCCCGTGGGTGAGATGGCCGCCATGGGCCAGGTTCAACCCGAGGATGGTATCGCCCGGTTGCAGCACGGCTGAGTACGAGGCCATGTTGGCCTGCGATCCGGCGTGCGGCTGCACATTGGCGTATTCCGCGCCGAATAGCTTCTTGACCCGCTGCCGCGCCAGTTCTTCCACGACGTCGGCAAACTCGCAGCCGCCGTAATAACGTTTGCCGGGATAGCCTTCGGCGTACTTATTGGTGAACACCGAACCCATGGCTTCGAGCACGGCTTCGCTGACGAAGTTCTCGGAGGCGATGAGTTCCAGGCCCTCGTGCTGGCGGCGGGTTTCGTTGTCGATGGCCTCGGCGATCTGAGGATCAACTTCGTACAGCGGACGTGACATGTTGTCATTCTTCATTGCGCTGTCTCCGAATTACTCGACTATGGATGCTTTTTTCGCGTACACATAACGGTTATGCAGTTCCATGAATCTTTCAGGCGCGGCCAGCGGCGTAAAGCCGAATTGCGCATACAGCCCGTGGGCATCGCGAGTCGCCAAAGTCCAGCGCCGCAGACCCTGCAGACCGGGATGTTCCACGATGCAGGTTCATCAACCATTTTCCCAGCCCGTTCCTGCGATGCGAGTCCAATACAAAAACGTCGCCAAGGTACGCGTACGTTGCAAAATCAGAAACCACTCGGGCAAAGCCAACTTGCGCCGTCCCGCAGTAAATCCCGAAACAAAGCGAGTTCTCAATCGAGCGCACCACCACTTCCCGCGGTATGCCCTTCGCCCAATAGCTTTCAACCAGGAAACCGTGAATCACATCCAGATCCAGCCGGGCACGATCAGTGCTGATCCAGTATTCGCCTTTGCGATGCTCCTGCACGGATTGGCCGCCCACGCTCAGCCCGCCAACTTCGCACTCGGCTTGATTCCCGCGTGGCCGCGCTCGATGGCGGTGATCTTGTCCAGTCGGCGCTGGTGGCGCTCGCCGGCAAATGCGGTGTTCAGCCAGCGATCCACAACCTTCAAGGCTGTCTTCTCGTCCAGCACGCGCCCGCCGAGCGCCAGAACGTTGGCGTTGTTATGCTCCCGGCTGAGTTGCGCATCGATTTCGTCGCGCGCATTGACGGCGCGGATCCCTGCAACTTTGTTGGCCGCAATGCTCATGCCGATCCCGCTACCGCACACCAGAATGCCAAAATCCGCAGTCTTGCCGGTTAACTCTTCGCCGACCGCGCGCGCGTAGTCGGGATAGTCGACCGCCTCGGTTGAGTGCGTACCCAAGTCGGCCACACTGATCCCGTGATCGATCAGGTGTTGCCGGATTCTCTCTTTCAGTTCGAAGCCAGCATGGTCGGCAGCCAGGGCGATCCGCATGGAGCCATTCTAAACAAGCAGTTAGCATTTGGCACTTGGCATTTCGCCGGGGAGTATGCACACAGGGTACGGGACTTCTGGAATCTGGCCAGCATTGTCATTCCGACCCCGAGCGTGTAGGGAGGGTGGAGGAATCCCTAACCGCGGCGTTGCACTCTGGGTAGGGATCCTTCGATGGCGCCGGAGCCGCGCTACGCTTGCTCCGGCTGGCTCAGGATGACAAACCAAGAGGGTACTATTCCGGATACTGAGGACTGAGGACTGAGTGCTGAATGCCAAGTGCTGAGTGCTAAGTGCTAAATGCCAACCGCTAGCTCTCAAACGCCGTCCGCAAAAACGACGCCAACTGCCAGCCGTCCATGTATTTGAAGGGCGCCTCGCCGGTGGTGTAGTGGCCGCAGGGGAGGACCACGACCTTATGGTCCAACTTGTGCCGGGCGAATTCCTCGACTACCTGCTCGGAGAGTTCGGGGAGGAAGGTTAGATCGTAACGGGCGTAAATGATGAGCGACTTCTTCGGCCAGCGCGCGTATTGCCGGAAATACGACATCGGGCTAACCCCGCTCCACAGGCCGCGCAGGCGATCGAGGTCGATCTGCGGCTCCAGGCCCTCGCGGATATGGCGGGTCGACTGTCCATGCCACACCACGTCGGCGACGTAGGTCGAGGCGTGGTTGAAGGCAGCCACGCGAATGCGCGGATCGTGCGCGGCGGCGAGGAATGCGTAGCAGGACCCGAGGCTCGTGCCCATCACGCCGAGGCGGCTGTAGCCCTGCTGCTCCAGCCAGTCCAGGCAGCAGCGGACGTCGATTACGCCCTGGCGGCTGGCATCGAGCGAGCGCGCAATATTGGCGGAAACGGCGTAGTCGGCGCGGTAAATCCCAGCCGGTCGGCGAACGTCGTGATAGGGTTTGCTCAGGCGCAGCACTGCGATTCCCAGCAGGTTGAACACCTTGCACAATGACGAATAGGCCAGCGCATCGGAATTCCAGTGCGGCAGCAACACCACCGCGCGGCGGCCCCTCGCCGGGAACCAGCGCGCATTCGCCACATTGTTCTCCGCATAGGGAGTGCATACCGGCGAGGTGAAGCGAAGAAAATCAGCGTGAGTTCCGCGGACTTTTTCTTCGAGCCTGGGGTCGGGGACTTCGCGCGTGCTGCAGACCTCGATCTCGCGGCGCTCCAGGCGGAAGTCTTTCGGCGTTTGGTAAGAGAAAAACTCGTCGCTAGCCGCCACGATGCGCTGGTTGTATTCGCGCAGAAATTTCTCGGCGTCGTTGGCCGCCTCGGCTGGCACGTGCCCCGCGGGAAATCCGTTGCGGCAGGGCCAGCCTCGCGCCCATTCCACTCCCCACTCCAGCGGACGCACCACGCGGTTGTTGTCCACCGACGTGAGCCGGGTCTCCCAGTCGTACATCCATTGGGCGTAGCGCGAGGGCATGTAAGTTGAGCATAGCAAAGGAGCAAAGGGAGGTCAGCAAGCTAGCAGCAAAGGGCAGCTGTAGGCCTCTCGATGGACCGAATTGGCAGCCAGGAAGACTTGTGACATAGGTCACTGCGAAAGGTTGAGGAAGGTTGAGAGACTCTTGGACGCCTCTGCGTAAATTCTCTCTGTAGTTACATTTGGGGTTACAATTGAAGTTTGAATGGGATGAGGACAAGAACCGAATCAATATCCGGAAACACGGATTCCAGTTCGGCGACGCGGAAGAGATGTTCCGCGGCTTTCTCCTGGCCCGCCCGGACATGCGCGAAGACTATGGCGAGGAGCGATGGATCGCAATTGGTTTGATTCAGGGACGCTTCGCCTTTGTGGCATTCACGCAGCCATCGCACGATACCATCCGCATCATCTCGCTGAGAAAGGCCAATCATGAAGAGCGGGAACAATACGAAAAGGCGCTCCAGGACAGACTGGAAGCGAATTGATGCAATGCGCGATGAGGACATTGATTTTTCCGACATTCCAGAGCAGGGTCCGGATTTTTTTGCGCGCGCGATCATCTGGCCTGGACCGAAAAAGCAGATCACACTGCGGATCGACCCCGACGTGCTGACCTTTTTCCGCAAGCAAGGCAGGGGCTATCAATCAACCATCAATGCGGTCTTGAGGAAGTACGTCGAGGCGCGCAAGAGCCGCGCGGAATAGCGTTTGCCTAGCTGCTATGACGTCACTTCAGTTCAAGTTATGTGCGAGATGACCGATCAAGTCAAGGAGGTAACCCATGGCATGGGAAGTCCAGGATGCGAAGGCGCGTTTCACTGAGCTGCTGAACACCACGCTCAAGCATGGTCCCCAGGTCATCACTCGGCGAGGAATTGAAACCGCAGTATTAGCGCCGATCGAGGAATGGACCCGTCTGCAGAAGGCAGCTCGTCCAAGCCTAAAGGCGTTGCTGCTGGCTCCCGAGGCCCGCTTCGAGCATGTACTTCGGGAGCGCGGGCATTCGCGGAGGCGGTTGTTCGCCAACCTCTGAGAATCCGTGCCTATCCAAACCATCGACTGGAAAGCGGGAAAGCTAGGTGCTAAATGCCAAGTGCTAACTGCTGTACCTTCTCGGCACGCGCTTCGAAATCCCGCACAGGATTTCGTAGGGCACCGTATCCGCCAGAGCTGCATGCTCGAGCGCGTCCATCCTGAGGCCATCGACTGCGCCCAGCAGAACTACTTCGTCGCCCACCGAAGTGCCGGGCAAGCCGGTCACGTCGACCAGCGTCAAATCCATGGAGATGCGGCCGACAATCGGCGCGTAGTGTTCGCGCACGATCACCCGTCCGCGCGAAGAAAGAGCGCGGTTGAGCCCGTCGGCGTAGCCCACCGGGAGCACGGCAATGCGGGCGGGAGCTTTCGTCACATAGATCCCACCGTAGCCCAAAGCCTGATTCGCGCGCACCTCTCGCAACGAGAGAATGCGCGTCTTCCAGGTCAGAACCGGCTTCACAGGAATCCGCAGCGCGGTGCCGCTGACTTCCCTGCCCGCTCGCTCGAAGGGCAGATAGTAGCCATACAAAGCGATGCCGGGGCGCACCATGTTGTACAAAGCTTCAGGCCGCGAGATGACGGCGCCAGTGTTCGCGGCATGAATCAGCGGCGGCTCAAGTCCCGCATGACGCAGCACGCGCCGCGCCTCTTCAAAGCGCGTCAACTGCTGTTCCACAGATGGCGCGTCCAAAATTTCAGAAGACGCAAAATGGGTGGACAGGCCTTCCAGAAAAAGATGAGGCGACGCCTTCAGCACCGAGCACACTCGCGGTAATTCTTCCGGCGCGATGCCAAGGCGGCCCATGCCGGTATCCACTTTCAAATGGACGGGATGCCTGGCAACTCCCAGCGCAACCGCAGCCTTCTCCAGCAACTCGACTTGGCCCGGCTCCCAAACGGTGGGCGTCAGGCGCAGGCGAACGATTTCCTCTTCCTCTCCGCGCCAGAATCCGGTGAGTAGCAGAATGCGTCCTTGAATGCCGGCATCGCGTAGAGGAATCGCCTCGTCCAGCGAGGTGACGCTTTGCCAGCGGGCGCCCTCTTCTTCGAGGGCGCGAGCGCACTCCAGCGCGCCATGCCCATAGGCATCAGCCTTCACAACTGCGCACACTTCCACGCTCGCGCCCACGTGCCGTTGCACGGCGCGAAAGTTGTGGCGCAGGTTGGCAAGAGAAACTTCAGCCCAGGTAGGCCGGGTCGCCGCCCGCTTTACGATTTCGACGGTAGTAGCCACCTGTAGCGATTATAGCGGGCGGGCCCTGAACTCCGACGTTACCGCAGGGCTACCTCGGAGGGAGCGACCCTTAGAGCCAGCTTATTTACGGCCGTAACTTCGAGCGGAGTTCGATCTAAACCTCCGCAAACCTCCGTCACCTGTAAAGATCTGTCAAAGCATTTGACTATGGCGCGGGCTTACGCCACTCTAATAGCTATGCTGACGTCAGACGATCAAGTCGGCTGGCCTCCGGAGCGGGAACTCAACTTTCTGCCGCCCGAGGACTTCGATTCGCCGCTGTGGAAGTCGTTGCTAGGAAATCTGGCGGATACAGTTGCGCCGCGCAAGCTGCCGCCGCTGCGCCTGCTCTCCCGGCCGATGGATGTAGGCATGTTGCTCGCCGACCGGCTGAGCATGCCTTGGTATCGCACGGTTTTCACCAATCTGGGCGACGTGATCTCGCCGGAAGTGCTGCCGCCGCTTGAGCTTGAGTCGCGTCCCATGGAAGGCGGCGAACTTATCGGCGACCAGTTGAGCCACCTTTGGTTCAGTTCGCTGATCCGCAGTCTTGCCGATGTGGTTTCGCCGGAGAGGCTGCCACCGCTGCAATTGATGTCGAAACCCGATCCGACGGTGCTGCCTGCCGCCACGATGCTGTTGCCGCGCTGGTCCTCGGCGATCGACGGACCGAAGATTTTCTATCCGGATGCCCCCAAGCCGGCTTATTCCGCGCAGCCCGGGCGGGCGGTGCAGCCGCCGCCTCCTCTGCCCGAGCCTCCCGCGGTATTGCTGGAGTTCCTGCACGACATGCACAGCGACCTGCGCCGCGACCTCGGCCGCTCCCGCCTGCGGGCGCGCCTCTGGATGGCGCTGGCTGGCGCGCAGTTGGCGTTTCTAGTGGCCACGCTGTTCTGGCCCTCGTAGAAGACTTCCTTGGGCGTGCCAGATCCGCTGGCGGGACGAATCTCGCTTCATGGAAGATTCGCTGATCAATTTATCCCGAGACGCGATTACGGCTCTTCCCAGTCGAGGGCGTAAACATCCTGGGTTCCGGCGTTGCGGAGCATGATCGGCGAATCGTCGGGGGCGACCGCAAACCAACTTCCGTAATAGCCCACGGTGGCAAAATCCTTGAGGTCCACAACCCGTTCCGTCTTATGGTCGCTCAGCCGAATCCTGATGATGGCGCCGGTTCCGCTGCCATCGCCTGCCTGAAGGTACTGGCCGTCCTTTGACCATTCCAGCCAGCCCAGGCTGCCCTGGGCAAGTTCCGTCCACTGCTGGGTCTGGAAATCAAATAGGAGAAGTCTCTTTGAGTCAACCGAGAGTGCGGGAATATATCGGCCGTCCGGAGACCAACGGGGCGAGTACATCCCTTGCGAGCCGGGCAGCGTGGAGACTTTTCGGGTTGCCAAATCAAAGACCCGGATCGAGGATGAAGGGTCCGCGGTGCGGCCCGCGAAGACAATCTTGCTTCCATCTGGCGACCAGTTTGGGTCCGTTTGAGGGTCAGGATTGTCGGGCATCAGCGGCCGCGGGCTTCCCCCCTCCACTGAAACCTCATAGATTTTAGCGGGCTTGTTGGTACCCGCGTCATAGAACAAGATTGTCTTGCCGTCAGGGGACCAGCGAGGCAACAGGACTTGCAGGGGCGCATACGTCAGTTGCAAACGCTCGCTACCGTCCATTTTGCTTCGCCATAGAGTGCCTTCCGGAAAAGAGACGTAGGCCACCCATTGGCCATCCTTCGAGAAGGAGACGTATTCAGCGGAGATACCTCCGAGGTAGGGCTCGAAGCGGCGAGACTTCAAGTCAAAGCGCGTCAATTCGCCGCGCACGGTGCCCCCCACCACGAACAACCTCTTACCATCCGTACTTTGAACCGGTGGAGACAACGGCATCGGGCTGAAAGTCAACTGACTCGGTTTCGGTTCCGGGTGAAGAAAACCCGCCTTTCGCGGTAACGCCCAAATTTGGCCGCGCGCCATGAAGAGGAAGTACTTCCCATCGACAGTCCACCCGCCGTTGCCGTGCTCGGGATCGGGCAGGTTGGTCCACCCTGGCAGCAGGCCATGCAAGCCCGTGCCGTCCAGAGAAACTTCCATGAAATAAAACCGGGCGCTAAACGTCGCACCATACACGAATCGCAAATAGTTCCCGTCGGGTGACCAGACTGGGTCAAAGATAAAACCTGAGTCCCCAACCGTGATTACCTTTCTTGCATCGGTCCCGTCAACGCTGGCCGTGAACAAGCTGTTACCGTTACTGTAGGCGATGAACTTACCGTCAGCCGACCAGGCGCCGTCCTGCCCGGCGATGTCTCCCAACTTGCGTGGCGAACCGCTAACCATGGGCACGCTCCAGAGTGGTCCCGAAGGTGGCAAACCACGCCCGTCCATCTCGAGAAGTTCGGATCCGTCCGGCGACAGGGACAAGGGCTGAAGCGAGTCGAAACTCAACGGAGGAAGTTGCATTTTTCTGGGCTCACCGCCTGAGGTGGACATCTCGGCCATACCTTGGTTATCACCGGATGCCATGTACAGGAAGAGCCTCGAACCTTCCGTTCCCAACAGGAACTTCGGCTGGCCGTCGTGCGTAAGTTGAACGTAATTGGAAATCTTGGGCACTGCCGCGGGGCTGTTCCAGGAATATACCAGCGCGCCGACGCCAAGCAGCACGGCCAGAGTCGCTCCAACGATCGCGATTCCCCGACGACTCGCAGGCTCACCCAAATGCGCATGACTGCCGGTGGAAGGCGTCGTAGCCGTATCCGACAGCGCCTCCAGCGCAAACGCCATATCGGAGGCCGATTGAAAGCGCTGCTCCGGGTGCTTCTCCAGGCAGCGGTGCACCACCCGCTGCAAGCCTGGGGGCGTAGCTGCCGTGACTTGCGAAATGGACGGCGGATCCTCATTCAGAATTGCCGTCATGGTCTCCGCCGAGGTGGGTTTGCGGAATGTCTGCTTCCCCGTCACCATCTCGTAAAGAATCGTGCCGAAGGCGAAGATGTCGGAGCGGTGGTCTGCCATCTTTCCGCGAACCTGCTCGGGAGACATGTAGCCCACGGTTCCCATCACCATGCCGGGCTCGGTTCCCTGGGCGATGGTTGCGTCCGGTCCGGCGATTGTCGCTTCCGCTCCGGAAGCGTCCTTTGGTTGGGACAGCTTGGCCAGGCCGAAGTCCAGAATCTTGACCCGTCCATCTTTGGCGACGAACAGGTTGTCGGGCTTCAGGTCGCGATGGACAATGCCTTTGTCGTGTGCTGCCGCCAGGCCGTGCGCGATCTGCACGGCATAATCAATCGCTTTGCGTAACGGGATCGGCCCGCGCTTCAATCGCTCGCGCAGCGTCTCGCCGTCCAGCAACTCCGACACCATGTACGACACGTTTTCGTGCGTCGCCATCTGGTAAACCGCAAGAATGTTGGGATGATTCAGCGCCGCCGCGGCACGTGCCTCCTGCTCGAAACGGCGCAAGCGATCGGGATCGGCAGTCAGAGACTCCGGCAGCACCTTGATCGCGACTTCGCGGTCCAGCCGGGTGTCGTGCGCGCGATAAACCTCGCCCATGCCGCCAGCGCCAAGCGGTGAGCGAATTTCATATTGCCCGAGGATTGTTCCGGGAGGCAGGGGCATGGGAAGTCGGCAGGATTATACCGTGTCGCCAAACCTTGGTTTTATTCCCGAGGACTTAAACGCTGGACCACAGACTCTGCTCGATCAACACCAGAGGTTTCCTGCGCTCTGCTACGCGCTCGCAGTATTATTCCAGCCTCGCCTCCTGCGAGAGAAAGACGGTCTCATGCTGCGAGCGATGGCGATTGTCCTGCTGATCCTCTGGTTGTTAGGTTATTCGTTTCACGTTCTCGGCGGCTTGATTCATTCGTTCATTATCGTGGCCATCATTGTCTTCGTCATCGATCTGGTGAAACGGCGCTGATGCGGCAGTTGAGCAAGCATACTTTCTCCGCATACTCTGCTGCCATTCTCTGCGAACTCTGCGATTTAAGATTTTGTTTTTTCAGCCAAAATCTTAAAGCGCAGAGGCCGCCGAGAACCCCCGCAGAGGCCGCGGAGAAAAGCCGCCGGACGACACGCCCCAGTTGTAACAGCCATCAACCGCTGGAACTCCTAACGGACCTCTGCGACCGGGCCGTTAGTAACGCCCGTTCGTTTTCAGCGGAATAACAGTGGTACGAAATTGGAGAGGTTGCGCCGCCACACCATCCAGGTGTGCGCTCCAGGAGTCTCGATGGCGGTTAGCTCGACTCCTTTCGCCTTCAACCACTCGCGCAGTTTGCGGTTGATTCCGATCAGGCCGTCGTCGGTACCGCAGGCAATCCACAACAGCCGCAGTTGCTGGTTTGCCTTCGCGTTCAGCGCTGGAAAGTCGGCATCGAAGTCGGCATCGAGGCCTCCTGAACTGAAAGCGCCAATCCAGGCAAACTTGTCCAAATGGTTCAGGCCGGTCATGAGAGATTCGGTGCCGCCCATGGAAAGCCCGGCCACGGCGCGCGCCTTGCGATCTTTGATCACCCGGTAGCCGCTTTCGACCTGCGGCATCACCTCGGTGAGCAGAGCCTGCATGAACAGATCGTAATTGCGACGCCGCCGTTGAGGGTCTTTGTCGAGGCCATCGTGATAGACGATCTCGGGCGTGCCATAACCGAGCGGCATCACCACCAGCATGGGCGTGGCTTTCCCCTGCGCGATCAAGTTGTCCAGGATAACGTTGGCACGGCCGACGGCGGTCCATCCGCTGGCATCGTCGCTGAAACCGTGCAGCAGATAAAGCACCGGATAGTTTTGCTTTGCCCGCGGATTGTAGCCGGGCGGAGTATAGACGTAGAAATCCCGCTGATCGCCGACCACCGCCGACCGGTAGAACTGATGATGGATCGTGCCATGCGGGATGTCATTGACTTCCCAAGGGAGAGCGTCAGGCCCAGGCACATGCACCTGGCTTTGGGTATCGAGCAGGTTCGGCTTCATCAAGTAGTTAGAGGGATCGATGAGTGCTACGTCATCGGCAGTGAAGGTGTAACCGTAGAAATCCGGCTCCAGCGGTGCGGTAGTCACGCTCCAAACACCCTGGCCGTCTTTCTCCATGGGCACCTTGGCGGCGCCCTCCATGCCCAGCAACACTTCTTTCGCGTTGGGGGCTCGAAAGCGAAAGGTGACGCTCTTATCTGGGTGCACTTCGGGAGAGACTAACGTTGCGGGGGATGTTGACGCCGCCGGAGGCGGTGACTGGGCCCCCAGCAGAGAACTTGCGGTCAAGAGCGCAAGCAGAAAGCAGAAAGTGTGTTTCATCGCGATAGCTTCTAGGTGTTCGCTTCCTTCGCTGCCGAGTTCCGCCGCGTGAGTATACAACAGCCGATCATCGCATCTAGCGCCCCGAACATTATTTCGTAGCCGTACGTTGGCATCAGCCCTATTCGCCGCGGTCTGGTTCGTCGCAGCCCTCGCCGTCTCTTCTTGATGCCGCGGTCCGGATTCGGAACGCGAATTCGGATCTGGAACACTTGAAGATAGCGCTCCCTGTGCTCTTCGCAACACTCAGTTCCGCAAACACCCGAGTTACGCCAGGAGATTAGAGGATTTTACTTGGCATTCGATGTGCAATGAGCAAGGCCGTGTGGCGGCTCAAGACATCCCTGTGGCTGACGGACTTCAGCACGACGAAGTACAAGCGGCCTTCAACAAAACCCGCGTCTGCCTGCGTGTTCGTGGTCCCGTGTTGATGCCGATCCATGGGCAAGTGTTTGTCAGTGTTTTGAAAAAAACAATATTGAGGGCATCCTTATGATGTTTGCGCACACCCGCCGCCTCCGATTTGTTCCGACTCACATTGTCTCCGCTCTTTTTCTGACGGTCGCCGGGACCGTTTCCGGACGGGGTAGATGGTTCCTGCGCTGCGTGTTGCCGGTCTTGGTGGTTGCGCTGGGATCCGGATTGGCGTGGGCGGATGGCGGTCTAACATTCCAGGGTGTGACCCAGGTGCTAAGCACCGGGAGCACCAGCCTGATGTCGCCCTCCGGTATTGCCGTGGATACGGCCGGCAACATCTACATCGCCGACACCGGCCACAATCAAATTGTGACCATCAATCCGCAGGGGATGGCAGCGGTGCTCTCGGTCGCATTGACCCCGGGGCTGAGTTCTCCGGGCGGACTTGCGGTCGATGGATCGGGCAACCTTTACATCGCGGACAGCGGAAACAACCGCGTGGTGGAAGTCAGTTCTGCGGGAGTCGGCTCGGTCGTCGACCTGGGGGCCGTCACTCTGAATTCACCGCAAGGCGTAGCCGTGGACCGCTCAGGAAACTTGTTCATTGCCGATACCGGCAACAGCCAGATTGTGGAAGTGCCGTCGGGAGGTTCGGCCGCCGTCCTCAGCATCACAGGCGTGATTCCCACCACTCCAGTCGGAGTGGGCACAGATATCACAGGCAAACTCTACATCGCCGATGTCTCCGGCAACCGGATCGTCACCGTGGCCGCGGGAGGCGTGGTGGGCGTGGCTCTGACCATCAGCGGTGGAGTCACGTTGAGCGCGCCCAGAGCCGTAGCCGTGGACGGCATCGGCAACGTCTTTATCGCCGACATGGGAAACAACCGCATCGCCGAGGTAGACACGGCGGGCAACGGCTCGGTGTTGCAGACCAGCCAGCCGGTCGCCGTAACTCTCAATTCTCCCAAGGGAGTAGCGGTAGACGTGTTCGGCGCGGTCTACGTTGCCGATACCAATGACAACCAGGCCGTAATCGCCGATCTGCCCACGGACCCGGAGATCACCTCGGTTGATCCCACCTACTCGCTGAACAAAACGGCGGTCGGGTTTGGCCATGTTCAACTCGGTTCTTCGAATCCAGTAAGTCTGACACTAACCTTTACCATCGCGGCCTCCCCTACACTCGGCGGGGTCAAAGTGTTTACATCCGGCACTGAGAACCTTGACTTCACTGCCACCACAGGAGCGTCGAATTGCACCTCGGGCGATACCAGCACCTTGTGCTACGTATACGTGCAGTTCTTGCCGACTGCTCCGGGACTACGCACCGGGGCGGTCGTTCTCTATGACAACGCGACGCCAGCCAACCCCATACTTACCGTTCCTTTATATGGGTTCAGCGATTCCCCGGTAGCGGCTCTCTCTCCCAACACCGGGACGGTGATCAGCACCGGCGCCCTGGCAACCTTGAATCCGTTTCAGTTGACGCTGGACGGCGCGGGCAACCTGTACGTCGGCGTCTATAGCGGCAAAAACGTAACCAAAGTAGCGGTCGGCGGCGGCAGCGCGTCCTTGGTAGCCCTGGGATCGCCGGCCAGTATAGCGGTGCAGAACATTACAGGTGTAGCCCTCGATGGGGCCGGCAATCTGTTCATCGGTGACCACGAAAATAGCCGAATCCTGGTAGTGACCCCGGGCGGAGTGGTTTCAGTTCTGAGCATCAACGGCCTGAGCCCAGCTCTGGGCTTCCCCACGGCGCTGGCCTTCGATGCGGCCGGCAACCTCTATATCGCCGACTTTACCAATGGCCGGATTGTCGAAATATCTTCATTGGTAGTAGCCGGATTAACTTCCTCCGGCAAGGCAACGGTAGTCCGCACCGGCAGCTTTAGTTTCACCGGCAGCACGGTAACCGGCATGACCGTGGATTCCCAGGGAACCGTATATGTCGCCGCCCGCACCCAAAACAGCAGCAGCATTATTAAGGTAACCGCGGCCGGCGCGGCCACAGCAATGGTCATTCCCGGCAACATTACCCCTGCAATCAGCAATCCTCAGGGCGTGGGCGTGGACGCCATGGGGAACGTCTATATCGTGGACACCGGCAACAGCCGCATTGTGAAAATAACCACTGCGGGCGTGGCGTCGGTTCTGAGCATCAGCGGACTGGCAACTCCAACCACTCTCAGCAGCACGGTTTTTGGAGTGACGGCGGATGCCTCCGGCAATCTTTATATTTCGGACTGGACCAACAATCGGATTGTGTTCGTGAACGTCTCGGGCGCCACGCTGAGCTTTGCCAGCACCAAACAAGGCTTCACCAGCAGCGACAGTCCGAAGACGGCGACGGTCACCAACCTGGGCAATCAGGCGCTGGTCTTCTCCGCTGATCCCGCCTTCACCGCGGACTTTTCTTCACCTCCGAGCGGTGTCAACCAGTGCCTGACCAGCACGTCGTTGACGCCGGGCACTTTATGCAACGTCTCGCTGCAGTTCACGCCGCAGTCGGTGGGCAGCCTGAGCGCCGGCATTACCGTGACTGACAACACCCTCAACGTAGCCGACAGCACGCAACAAATTTCAGCCAGCGGCACCAGCACGAACCCCGGGGACACGACGGCGACGGCGGTTTCCAGCAACCCAACCAGCGCCAATATCGGACAGCCGCTCACGGTGACGGCCACTGTGACCGATACCACGACGGGCCACACCGCGACCGTCCCCACGGGTGCCGTGACGTTCATGGATACGGTCGGATCGACTACGGTCTCGCTCAACGGCGGTAGTGCCGTCAATCTCAGCGCCGGCCACGCCACCCTGACCGCCGTAAGTCTGAGTGGCGCGGGAACGCACACCATCACCGCCAACTATGTGGGGATTACCGGTTCGTATCTTGCCAGCAGCAATACCACTATCCTCACCGTATCGAAGACCCCCGTCACCGTATCCGGACCGGCGAGCCAACCCGTGCAAGTGACCAATGGTCAGTCCGGCTCGGTGGCCATCACAGTTATGGGACCTTACAGCGGCTTCGCTGTACCCACGGGCACCCTGAGTTACAGCCTGCTGGATTCATCGAATGCCAGTGTGGCGTCGGGAACGCCGACCCTGACTGCGGGCAATACGAATTCTTCCGCCACTGTGGCGATTGCGAGTTCGCTGGCCTCGGGCAACTACACCGTAAGCGTGACGTATGGCGGCGACAGCAACTACGCCGCAACCTCGACCGCCACCACCGTCCAGGTCCTTGTCGGGCAGATTACCCCGACCATCACTTGGGCGCCATCCGCCGCGATTACCTATGGCACCGCGCTGGCCGGTCTTCTGAACGCCTCCGCGGCCAATGGATCTACTGCGGTTGCCGGCAGCTTCGCTTACACGGCTACGCCGCAAGGCGGCAGCGCGAGCGCGGTCACCGGCGCGATCGTCCTTGGCGCGGGCAGCTACACGCTCACAGCCACCTTTACTCCGACCGACACCACGACCTACGCCTCGGCGAGCAGCACTGCCCCTCTAACCGTAGGCAAGGCGAGCCCGGCCATCGCCCTCACCTCCTCGCTGAACCCGGTGCTGGTGACCAACGCGGTCAGCTTCGCGGCGACTATGTCTTCCGCCGCCGGCACGCCCACGGGTTCGGTCAGCTTCTACGCTGGGACCACGCTGCTCAGCTCCGCCGCGCTGTCTCAAGGCGTGACCAACTACACCACTTCGAGCCTCGCGGTCGGCACACACTCGATCACCGCGGTTTACTCCGGAGACAATAACTTCTCGACCGTGGCCAGTTCAGCCGTTGCCGAGATTGTGCAGGACTTCAGCCTTACCGTCGCCACAACCAGCTCCACATCCGCGACAGTGCTGCCGGGCGGCACGGCTACCTACTCGTTGGCAATCGGCCCGTCCAATGGCACGACCTTCCCGGCGCCGGTTACGCTATCGGTCAGCGGCCTGCCCCCCGGCGCGACCGCCACCATCACGCCACAGGTTCTGCCGACGGGCTCCGCCCTTACCAATGTCACGCTGACGGTCCAGTTGCCGAACGTGACTGCGTCTCTCCATCGCAGCAATTTTCACCGCGGCAATCTTCTGGCGCTGGGGCTTTCTCCCCTCATGGCGGGAGTTCTCTTCCTGCCCTTCGGCGGCAGAATACGCCGGGCGGCGGCCAAGCGAGGACGCACCCTGGGTCTGCTGCTTCTCGTGCTCGGGATGACTTCACTAGTGGGACTTACCGGTTGCGGCGCCGCCAATACCGGCTTCTTCGGCCACCAGCAGCAGAACTACACGCTGACGGTCACGGCCACTTCCGGTGCGTTGTCGCATACCACAACTCTCAACCTCACAGTCCAGTAGAACGGAGTAAAGATTATGAGCAGAATGATCCTGGGAAGTGCTCTCCTGATGGGAGCACTGACCCTCACGCTCTCGGCGCAAGCGCAACAAGGATATCGGCCGGCGGTCGATTTGGCGGTCACCTATACGCTCGAGCGAGCGAAGATCGTGCCCAGCAGTTGCGGGTGTTTTTGGCTGCAGGGTGGAAGCGTGGATGCCGGGGTTCCGCTCTTCCACGGCCTCAGCGTGGCGGCAAACCTCACCGGCGAACGCAGTTCCGACATCGGGCCGGGCGTAGACCTCAGCAAGCTCGCCTTTATGGCGGGGCCACGCTACACCCTAGATACGCAGCGCTGGACCGAGCGCTGGCTGGGATCTAAGCACGCAACCAGCATCTTCGGCGAGGGATTATTCGGCAGCGCACACGGCTTCGACAGTGTCTTTCCCACCTCGTCCGGACTCAAAGACAGCGCCAATTCCTTTTCCCTGCAGCTTGGCGGAGGCATAAACATTGGTCTGGCCAGGCGTTTCGGCCTGCGTGCGCTCGAGCTGGACTATGTGCGCACCAGCTTCCCGAACAATGGCAGCAACACCCAGAATGACTTTCGTATCGCATTCGGAGTTTCCTACCACTTAGGCAAGTGAGGTCCCTGTAACCCGGCCCGCACCCTGGCGAGCAAAGCCCTCGGCGCAATTCTTCCGCAGCCGACTAAGTCTTGGTTTCCTTGCGCGGGCGGGCGAGGTCGAAGCGCTGCGTAGTCCGCGAGTATTGCGTGCCACCCATGCGGCCGACGAGGTCCAGCGACTGCGGATCCAGGCGGCCATCTTTCAGCACATCGTCCCGCAAGTGAACACACACGATTTCGCCGATCACCAGGCTTCCGCTGGGAGGCTCGCTGCCGAAATCCAGAATCCGGTTGAGCTTGCATTCGAAACTCACGGGCGACTCCGCAACCTGCGGTGGGCGCACGACCTCAGAGGGTCGGGTGGCTAATTTTGCGAGTTCGAACTCGTTCACGTCGGGTTCGTATTCTCCGCTGCTGATGTTCATTGCGGCGGTATTTTCGAAGGTGACGACGCTAACCACGAACTCCCCGGTATCGCGAATGTTGCGCAGCGTGTCTTTGGGAGTGTGCCCATGCTCCAGCCGGCGCAACGCCGGCGAGAAGCCGAGCATGGGTGGATGACCCGAAACCACATTAAAAAAGGAGAACGGCGCCAGATTGGGGCGGCCTTCCTTATTAATCGTGGAGACCCACGCAATCGGACGGGGAGCAACCGAGCTGATAAGAATGCGGTAGAACTCGGAATAGGGGAGCTGGCCGGGCCGGACATTCACACAGCCAGTGTACCTCGCTCTTAGGAAACCACCCCGCTTGGCGCAGCATGATCAAGGGACGCCAGGACGCCACTGAACACAGGGCGAGAGAATGGTCCTCTGGCTATGCTAACGTGGGAAGTTGTTATGCGCAGCCAATCCGGCATCCCCGATCCAATCCTTTGTGCTCACTTGCTACGCAGAGTAGACGAAAAGCTGATCGATCTACTAGGTTCGCTCAGGGCAAACGAGTGGGATCTTCAGACCGTTGCGCCGTTGTGGAAAGTCCGAGATGTGGCAGCGCACCTTCTAGATACCACGCTGCGCAAACTGTCTATGGCGCGGGATGCGTGCTACGTCGAACCGTCCAATATCCGTTCGCCAAACGACCTAAGTGCGCTGGTAAATCGTCTGAACCGGGAGGGGGTGGCTGTCTACCGTCGTCTGAGCCCCGAGGTTCTGATCGACATGATGAAAGCGGCCTGTGAACAGAGCGCCCATTTCCACGAATCTCTAGATCCTTTCGCCCCCGCCGCATTCGCAGTCAGCTGGGCAGGAGAAGAGATGTCTCTGAATTGGTTCGATACCGCTCGCGAGTTGACGGAGCGCTGGCATCATCAGCAACAGATTCGGTTAGCCACGAATCGGCCGGGGCTGATGACCCCAGATCTGTACCATCCCGTCCTCGATTGCTTTTTGCGAGGACTGCCATACGTCTACCGTGCTGTGGACGCACCCATCGGAACCTCGCTACTGCTGGAGATCTCCGGTGAATGCGGAGGGCAGTGGTTTCTGGCTAGAGTATCGACAGGTTGGCGCCTGGTTGAGGAACCCTCCGGAGAAATCGCTTCCCGCGTGCCCATACCCCAGGAGTTGGCTTGGCGTGTTTTTACCAAAGGTATTGATCGCCAATCCGCTGCCGCTCAGATTGAGGTCGCAGGGAATCGAGATCTGGGGGAGAAGGCTCTTCAGTTGACCGCTATTGTTGGTTAGATTGCATTTCCACGTGCGTTCGCGCCGGCTGATGAGCTTTCTCGCGGATGTCCAGTGCAGAGTCGGCGCGACGGCAACCGGCACATCAAGCGAATTCCAAGACCTGAAGCGCCACCCCTGGCGAAGCCGCATCCAACCGGAAAGCGGGATTGGCGGACGAGCAGGGATATTCTTCGGAATTCATCGCCCACCCCAGCCAAACCGGGCTTAGGCGGATGCACCTGCACACCCGGTCATAGTCCGGCGCATCACGGATCTGATACACGACAACTTTCCTTTGCCAAACTTGGGTGTTCGAGCCGACATGCGTCTGCCTGGCAAACTCGCCGGTAATGGATTCCACCGCTTGCTCCAGAGAACTCTCTGTCGGCGTGAGCAGCGCATGAAACATATCGGGCATTACGGCGAATTCATGCAACAAATACTTTCCCTCGTCACGATAGCGAAAGAGCAAATCGAGAAGCCGTTTCGAGTTAGGTTCCGCCAGAAATATGGGACGGCGTTGCCACGCAGTCACGCTAATGAAAAAAATGGGCTGGGTATTCATATACCGTTGACCTTAGCGCGCGCGGCTGCCCAAGAATGTGATATGTGTCACAGGATTCGTGGCGGGGTTCCAAAATGGGAAGGTAGCGTGCGCAGGCCCAATCGGGTTTCCTGGAGTTCAGCGGCGCCGGGGGGCGAGGGCGAAGAAGTCTGGAATTCTTGGATTGGATTTTGTTTTGGCTCAGGCGGCGATCTCTCCTAGCGTTACTACTAGAGAAAGTCCTGCTGGATTGGTAATGAGCGCGCCGTCCACGCCTGCTATCTTGTAGGCGATGATGCAGCCGCGGTCGAGATGGGAAACTTTTTGTATTGTTCTAGCCGTCTCATTTTGTTTAGAGCACTTTGGGGTGGCGGCCCTGGTGTTGGCTGCGCTTTTTTGCTGGCTGCACCCATTCCTCACTCGGGACCGTGGTTTTGCCCTGGCGCTAGACGGCGGCTTTCCCACGGCTGACGTTGAGACTTTGGGGTGGAGGCGCTGGGTCTTTCCTGCCCTGGGATTTGCGTTTGTAATCGTGATGCTGGCTGTAGAGGAGGTGCGCCAGCCTCTCTTCTTTACCCAGGACGACAATGTTGTTCAATTCCTGCCGGTAATCGTTCAAGGTGGTCGGAGCCTACTTCACGGGGTTTTTCCCAATTGGAATCCCTACCAGTTCATGGGATCTCCCACGGCGAATCTTGGGGTCTACGCTCTCACTTATCCGGTTACCTATTTCTGCTATCTGTTTGCGCACTTCTGTCTGGGCAACGAGAACCTGACGATTGAAGTGTTCTCCTTTTTTCATCTGATCGCTGCTTTCTTTACTACCTATTGGGCCGCTCGCTGCTGTCGCGTCCGGCCGGCGTTAGCGAGCCTCGCCGGCGCATGTATTGCATTGTCCGGATTCGCATTGATAGGCACGCGATCCTGGTATTACGTCAGCCCTGCGTTTGCTTTTAGTCCGCTGGGAGCTGTGAGTCTGGCCAAGCTGAAGAGCAATGGACCTTCCTGGCAATGGATTCTCCTCACCGGACTATGGATTGGCGCGTTCTTTCATGCCGGAAACGCGCAATTCTGGGCGTACGCAATGCTTTTCTTCGTCTTGTCGGTGAGCATCTTGCTGCTGGCACAATCGATTCCTTTTCGTTCTGCTCTGGCTGCAGCAACCTCGGCAATCATCGGCGCAGCGCTTGCCGGCCCACTCTTGATTCCGCAGCTTGTGGCAACCAGAGACGTGGCGCGACTTGCCTGGGATCAGTCCGGCCAAATCACCGAAGGCTGGCTGGCATTCCTGATGCCGGGACATTGGATCGGAGTGCACAGCGTCTCGGATTGGATGGATCCCCAATGGAGCTATGACTCCGCGATGGTGTACTCGGGCACAATCTTTGTCGTGGCCTGTGGGATAGTGCTGTTTTCCTGGCTGTTGTATCGGGTGGGACGAAAAGAACTGGCGGACAACGTTTGGATCGTCTGCGCTGCCATTGCTCTTCTTTCGATGGTTGGCGGATCGCAACTGTGGAGAGCCATGTTGGAACTCCCCATGCTCTCCAAGTTTCGGCTTCCCTTCAAATTTCTTATCTTCTTTAATGTGTTTGCAGTCATCGGTGGGGCAATTGCCGTGGAACGCTACTTCCACGCGCACAAATTGAGACCGCGCTGGGACTGGAGTCTGTACACCCTAACCTGTGTCTTGCTAACAGGCCATTGCCTCACCGCTCTGCCGAGTTTCTACAAGTACTCGTTCCGGCCTTATCCGAGTTTGGCGGAGCTGCAGCTTGCGGCCCCCATGCTTTCTCCCGACATGCCTTACCGAATCATTTCACTGACCACCCAGCGCAGTCCTGCGCCTGAGTACTGGCGGTCGCTGCCTTTCAACTTGCCGACGGTCTTCCGCGTGGCGGCGGTTGGCGGCTATGATCCGCTCGTCGACCAGTCGCCGGAATATCAGATGGTCGATTACCGCATCGACCGTGACCCTTTGACGTCACTCCCGGAGTATGGCGTGCGCTATGCGCTCGAATCCGATCTGCTGAAACACCCAGTATTCACTCCCTCCAAGCCAGGTAACAAAACCGAAGCCAGCCAGAACGTCTCCAACCGCATCAAGGCGGCAATCATGGGAAGTGCGGTCCTGCGCGAAGCGGATGGGTTACGGATTCATGAGTTTCCCAATGCCAAGCCGCTGGCCTATCGGGAAGACTCCCCGGCCACATCTCTGCGTTTCCAACTGAATGCCGGCGGAACGACGATCGATACTACAGCCGGAAGCGGGCAAGGGCGTGTGATTTTGAATATGCTCTGGTACCCAGATTTTCGTTGCGCGGCGCAAGATGGCAGGCGGCTGAATTGTTCGCCGGACAAGTGGGACAGAATCGCTATCGAGGTGCCACCCGACGTAACTCAAGTCCGGGTGGACTACCGGCCACCATGGCTATCCGGGATCGTGCGTGGAGTGATGCTACTTTGCGCCGGACTGGCTTTGGGCTATGTGACGCTCCATGGAACCAAGTCCGCGAACGGTGAACCTGATCCGGGTCGCAGAGGCATAGCCTAGGCATTGAACTGCAGGTTTCGCCAACTCACTTTCTGCGTCAGGCAGCAGGCGAACATCACCTGCAGGCAGCCGGGCAGGCCGGACTGAAACTTCGGACTACGCAGGACTCGCATGGGATCTTGCAGAAATGTTTCCGAGATTTGCTCCAGAGTGCTCACTGAGATTTCTCCCTCCAGGCGAATGGTTTGCCATTGAGCATCGGCGATGGGATCATGCTCCACCCTTAGTCCGGCGCTCCTCATGGCTCCCGCAAGCTCAGCGAAATTGAAGCTGCTCGCCGCCACTACTTGGAGCGCAAGTGCTGGTTCCGAGTCCGTTTGCGTAAGGTCCGCCGGGTTGCTTTTCTGCCAGCTCACGACGAGGTCGGCATTCCTGCGTTGCGGAAGAATAAAGGCATGACGATCGGCTTCGCGGTCCTCGATCGCTTGCAGTACCTGCTCCTGCGAATACCCTCGGGCCTGGCGGTCACGCCGCAACTTCCACTGGCAACGCAGGTCCTCGTCGGGATCGAGAAAGACCGCGAGATCGTACATCTTTCGCAGCGGTTCGCTGGCGAGAGTGTGCAATCCCTGGAGAATCACAATTTCATTGGCGTCTACCAGACGGTCCTCGGTGAACCGCCCACTGCTGTGGTCGTAGGTTCCCTTGAGCACGGATTGTCCCATCGAGAAAGTGATCGCGTCGGAATGCTGCTTGTGCAGATTGTTGGCGCGCAGATCGAGAGGAGTGTAAATGCGCCACATCTCATGTCCGCGCGGCCAGCGATGGTAGTCATCTCCCGCCACTACCGTGGTGCGGTTTTCGCCCAGGAGCGGAAGCATGAGTTGTACGAAAGTATCTTTTCCGGCTCCGCTGTCTCCGGCAATCCCCAGCATGACGGGGGTCGAACGGGCGCGATATACATCGTTGCGGCGGACACCGGTCAGGTACACAACCATAATGATGCCGGCCAGCGATGCTTCCATCATGGTGAAGCCGGCTTTTTGCAGGAGCAGAGCCAGTTGCGGATTCATCCTGGCGATGAGCGTGTAAGGCGTGGCCAGGCGGGCGATGGACGGGGCGACGACCCGCCACGCATCGAACAGGTCTGAGTTTTTCTGCAGCCAAAAGAAAGCGATATAGAAGAAGTTGTAGCAGGCGAGAGGAACGGCGTCGGTGTTGCGTCCGCGGCAAACGTAGTAGACCAGAAACGGCAGAGACCACAATACATAACCGGGAGCAGGCGGAACCAGCAGAATGAATACGCTGAACAGGATCGCCTGGAAGAGCATGAGCAAATCCCAATTGCGGTGCCGGTACGCGAGAAAGCGGAACCACAGCAAGAGGATGGCGGCTGGTGCCACCAGCAACCACATGTTCGACCCCATCGCGACCTGAAGTTGAATCAAGCGGGCCTGCTCCTGGGTGCCGAAGACCATTTTTCTGAACTCTGGCCGGATGATCTCCGGCGCCAGCACCGCGAAGTACACTCCCAGGGAGGTCGCAGCTCCGCGCGCCGTGGTTAGAAGATCGGTTTCCTGATAAAGGTAAACCAGCAAGAAAGGCAGCGCGACCAGTAGGTGCGTTTTTGTGGCCAGCGCAAGTCCGAACAGCAGCATTGCTTTGTTGAACTGTCGAAGGCGCAAGAAGTACAACGAGCCGACAAAGAGAGCTGTCGGCATGATGTCCAGCTGGCCGTGCCAATAGGTGATGTAGATGGCTAGTGGCGATGCCCAGTAATACTTCAGCACCCGCTGCACACGGCCGGGAAACCAGTGCAGCAGCGTGACGGCGACGGCGAGGTCGCAGGTGAGAAGCGGCAGGCGCATCACCAAAAGATGCATCCACGTGACGGTGTTCGTACCCGCCGGAAGTAGGAATCCGAACAAGAAGCGTGGAATCGCGAGCAGGTACAACATCACCGGCGGATAAGGAAAAGCATTCAATTGGCCGGAAGCGGCAAAGTGAACCCACGGGTTAGAGAAGTGGCTCTCGACGAAGTAATTGACGAAGGGAACGAACAGGTCCCGCAGATAAGTGGATGCGACCAGTGATCCGAGAATGAGTTTGAGCGCCAGGATCGCCCAGAACAGTGGAGCGCGAAAAAACTCACGAACCGTGGGCGTAGTGAACCGGTTCTCGACCGACGTGAAGTTGAGTCCTTTCGCCGGCGCAGTGCCTGCCACCGCTGCGACCTTCACATCGGTTTCAACGCTGGCCGGCATTGGGCACACCTGGGCGATTCGCTGTTCCCGAACTCAGCGAGAAGATATAGCGCAGCGTGGATTCCATATGCTTGCGCCGTGAACGCAGACTGAAGGCCCACTTGGAAACTCCGTGGGTCCGCGCGCCGAAAGTTACTGGGATGGTCTTGATCTGCCATCCGCTGAGCTTCGCGGTGTACATGATGTATAAGTCGAGTTCGAATCCGTCGGGAGAACGATCCATACGTTCGAGCAACGAACGATGGAATACCTTCGGTTGGGCGTTGATGTCGGTCAGCCACATGCCAAGGACGCTGGTGGCGCATACTGCCATCACAGTTGTGATCACCGCAGGTCCAAAGGCTCGTCCCGAGCGCTCTCCCTTTATAAGAGTGGTGTGGGAGTCAGCCAGCGCTGCATAGGCGCGAAAAAGATCGCGAGGGGAGCACTGCATGTCTGCGTGAGAGACGCCCAGCACTTCACCTCTCGCAGCACGCAGACCCGCCATCACGCCATAGCCGTATCCTTTATTTATTGGCACAAGCACGCTGCGGGCGAAAGAGAATCGCGTTAGCTGGCGCTCTAATACTTCGCGCGTATCGTCCGTGGAACCGTTGTTTACCAACACCAGTTCGGCGGGGAACTCCGGCCACACCTTTTCATATGCTGCCAGCACCAGCGGAATATTCTCCGCTTCGTTGTAGCACGGCAAGACCACCGAGAATTTCACGCAGTCTGGGTTCATAGCGCGGCCAACTCCTGGTGTTTTGTAGCCCGGAAGTGAGCCGCCCAGTAGTCATAGGTGCGAACGTCGTCCGGTGTGCCCAGCGAAACATAATGGCGAACCGGGAAAGAGACAGCGGTTCTACCCTGCTCCAGCAAAACCTGGATCGCCATATCGGCATAGAACTCCTGACTGACTCGGCGGTTTTGCGCAATGAGTTGCGCGGCGGCTTCAAAAAAGTATCGCGCTTTGCGGAACCAGAATGTGCCGATGATGCCGTGAGCGTCCGCGATTTTCCCTGGCGGCGGCTGCTTGCACAGGATTTTCGTAACGCTGCCGTCTTCACCGCTTACCACCCAACCGTATTGCTGCGGATTTCGATTGGCATGAGGATGATTGCAGAAGGTCCAGACCAGGCAATCGATCGCTTGGTTCTCAAGAAGCTCAGCGTATCTTCGCTCATCGAAAATGACCGCCGAGTCGCATGGGGCGATCAGGAGCGGCTCATCCGCCGGAATATGCTCACAAGCTTGCATGCAAGTTGAGGCCTGCCCCTCGGTCAGGCCGTCAACCGCCAACAGCTTGATATTTCGGCCTTCGCGGCTGACAGAAGACACCAGCCGCGAATCGTAGAGATGCTGCTTCTGGCAGATGCCGACCCATTGCCTGGCCGCGGGAAGACTATCCAGCGCGCGCTCGACAATCGGGCGGCCTCCAGCCGGGACCAAAGGCTTAATGTCCGCATACCCCTCACGCGCAAACCTGACGCCCGCTCCTGCCATGGGGACTAGGTTCGTCCCAGATGATGCGGGCAAAGAAGGCTTCCAATGTTCCTCTTGCCGGAAATAGGTCGACCAGGAAACGTACTCTTGCAGGTCTTCGGGCGTGCCCCATTGCAGGAATTTAGCGACCTCGTGAATATAGACCTCGAGTCCGTCTTCGACCAGCAGGTTGTACGGCGAGCTTGCATAGAATTCCCCGTTGGTCTGCAAGCCTCGCTCCACCGCCCGGTCAAAATACTTGAGCAGCAATTCGCCGGAACGGAAATAGTAGGTTCCGGTGGAGGCATACTCGTTCATCTTCTGCTCGGTGAAACAATGTTTCTCGCGAATCTCAAGCAGATAGTTACGGCGCTCGCGCATGTAGGCGTACAAGTTGGGGCCGAGGGAGTGAGGATGAAATCCTCGATAGGCGGTGAGCGCGCCGGCGCAATTGCGTTGTTGCACTTCGCTCTTGAACTGTTGGTAGTCCCAAACCACAGAAAAATCGCAATAGTTGACGATGACTTCTTCCGAGGCACGAATTTGCTGGCGCGCCTGCAGCACCGCATGAACCGGACCCAGCTTGTGCGGTGCAATCACGCAGATGCGGCCCGACGGAGCAACCCGCTGCAAAACCGAAGTCAACCGCGTATTTTCGACGGCTTCCGTAGTGCATATGAAAAGGAAATCTCGTTCGCCGGGGAACATTCGCACCACGTGTTCGATCATGGGCAGGCCGTCGACCTCGATCAGCGGCTTTAGCTCCCTGTACCCCGCTTGAGCAAAGCGTGCGCCAACCCCGGACATTGGAATCACGATCTGCATTTCAGTGACCGCTCCCGGCGGCGGCTTTGGCCGCAGTTAGCGAACGCCGGTAGATTTCAGACTCCATCGACGCCAGATATTCGATCTCCTGTGTGGGCAGAGGTCGCGGTTCTCCACGGCGAGAGATCAGCCACCGCACCAGCACCTGCGCAAACAGCATTTCTTCCAGCGCCCGCAACCTTTCTTCGCTGCGCCCGGCCAGCACAACGCCCTCTCCCGCCACCACAACGGCAAACGTGTCCGGCACATCGTCGGGCAAGCTATTGCTGAAAGAAGTGAGGCCAGACTCGGCGAGCCAGACTGAGCGGGCATAGACCACGTCGTCAGGCACCAACGCAGCGCATTGTTGAAGCAGACCCTCCGCCGCGGCCTCGTGAAATGCCGCGAAGCGCCCGGCGCCGACTATGTATCCAGCGGTTGGGAACCGGACAGCTAAGGTTTTCATCACCTCGTCCAGCCACTTGATCAGTCCCGTCGACGGCTCTTCTTCCAGCAACCAGTTCGCTGGGATGCGACCAAAATGGCGCTGGGCAACGGCGACGAACTTATCGGTACACTCGATGGTTTGCTGCGCCGTTTCCGCTGCCGCGACGAAACCGTGATTTTCCAGCAGCAACATCGTCTCCGGCCCGTACTCCTCAGATTCATCGGCCACGGCCTTCGCAAGCTCAAATCCAGGAGCAACGTAAGGAATCCAGATGTGCGCCGGTAGCCCATCGCTGGCGGCCGCGCGTCCACCCTTCATGCAGGTGTAAGCGTTGAGGTACACGGAGTGCGTATGAAGAATGGCTCGCTGCGGAAGGCATGCGTGAAAACCTGCTTCGAGGGAAGGGCGCTGCGGGCCGCCGTAGCAGAGCATCTCCTGCAAGCGCTGCACCGACGAGGCCTGCGCTTCCCGGCGCCCCATCGCGCGCAGTCGCTCATCCTGAACCAGGCTCCGCGCCTCACTCAAGCGCAAACCGACGAGGCCCCGATCAGGCGACATCGCGGACATCCGCGTGCCGGAAGCTTTCACCCACAACACATCAGAGTTGTCGCTCTTAACCGAATTGTTCCCGCCAGCGGCCTGCGCCAATAGCAGACTATTGCCGCAATAATCGGCCGTGGCCAGCAGTTCGCGCACCGCTGCGGGAGACGGCGGGCGCTGTTCGTCGCCGTGCCATGCGCATTTCACAGCCAATCCTGCCTGAAGTCGGTGCAAACCGCGTCCACCGGCATGGCGCTCAGCATCTCGCGAAAGCGGAGAATCTCTGCCCGCGGATGACGCTGCAACTCGGGAGAAACGATGCACAGCTTGAAATGCTTGCGCAAAGCCGCATAAGTTCCGGGATCGAGCGGAAGCCGGGAGAAGCAGTCGATCCAGACCCACTCGGCGCGTCCGGCAAAAGCCAGCGCGAACTCCAGCGGTTCATATTCCGAGTAGCGCACCGCAAGGCTCCGCACTCCGTGATTCACCAGTTGAACCAGGCTGGGATTGGCGCAATCCAGAAAAAAGTAGCGGCCGATTTTGTGCTCCTCGGCGAGCCGCATGATGCGCGACTCCAGGCCGTCGCACTTAACGTTGAAAACCGCCAGCGCATGCCGGTAGTGTTTCAGCACATCAGTCAGAGGCTCCCCGCTCAAAAGGGGGTCGTGGACGCAACGCAACGCCCCGTCGTAGTCGCGGATATCGATCTCGACGCCACATTCGGCTGGGGTACGGTTCAGGTGCTCGACCGTGTTCACCCGGTGCTCGATCAGCAACATGTCTGGCAAAATTCGTACTAAAAAATCATAACCGGGCACGCCGGAGCGAAAACGGATGGATCGCTACTGGATATGACGTAAGTAACCGGGGAATTCAGCGGTCTAAGCTGGCTACGCTTCGATCACCCACAGTATTGCCTGAAGTGCTCATTCCTAAGGATAAGGACCGGGGTAACCGGCGGTAACCTGTGAATCGCTTCGACGTGCGTCTCGAAGTTGCTGAAACAGTTTGATTTCTGCCGCGCAGGTAATACGGTCTCCGCCTGATTGTCAGATTCTTCGCAAGGGTTCAACATCGTGTACGTATCGCGGCTGCGACAAGGAAAGCCTAGGGTGAGCAACTCCTGAAGTCAGCCGGTGTTTAGAAAGGGCGGGTAAAAATTAGAAGTATGCGAACCAACGCCATGAAAGAGATCTCACGTTCTGACGAGCTGAATGTCGTCCATCTGGAAAGTGCCTTGCTGTGCGCCAACTGCGAAATGATTGTTAGCGAGACTCGCAATGGCAAGTGTCCGGTGTGCGGCAGCGGGGCGCAACTGAGTCTGTCCCGCCTGCTGGGAGGAACCCTTGCGCCTATAAGCGAACCGTCTTCCCCGAAGCTCCTGGTCCGCGACAGCCTCACGCAGGCGCGGGCGTCGTAACTTCTTGGATTCTTGAACCTATACCCTTTGAGTTAATATCCCTCTGTCAGAATTCCGCTGTCTTGGAGGGATTCGATGAGGCATTCCGCCTCTCTCTTAGGTCTCGTGATTTCGGCTCTGGTGTTCGGGTCATCCGGATGCCAGTCGAAATCGTCGTCCGCGGGTTCGTCGGTCTTCGCATCATCGCCCGGCGGCGCTGAGCAGATCGTGATGGCGTCCGGTCTGTTGCAGAAGTGCCTGGGGATCTCCCCTGGGTCGGGCACAATGACGCATGGCCCTGCAACCGCGCCATTCTGCAAACAGCTTCCGGGGGCGAGCCTCTACGATCAGGCAGGAGCGCGATTCCAGGCCGGCGATCACGCCGGAGCGGCACAAATTGTGACCAAAGCCGCCGAGATGGGAAACGCGGTGGCACAGTTGCGTTTGGCGTTGATGTACGACCAGGGCGACGGCGTGCCTCGCAGCGCAAAATCCGCATTCCAGTGGTACGGCCGGGCGGCAGCGCAAGGTGAGCCCGAATCGCAAGAACAGATTGGGCTATTTTACGAACTGGCAGAGGGCGTCCCCGAAAATTGGGACTTGGCCGCGCGGCTCTATCAGGCAAGCGCCATGCAGGGCTGGACCAAGGGCCAGTTCGCCTTTGCACGCGCCTATCAATTCGGAATCGGGGTTCCGCAGAGCCGCCAGCAGGCGATTGCGTGGTATCAAAAAGCCGCCGCTCAGCGCAACGCTAAAGCCGACTATTGGGCAAAATGGCTGCGCGACCCGACTAACAACATTGGATTCCGCGACGACATCGAGCACGACATCGTTATCGGCGGCAAACTGCGCTTCGGAGGCAGCCTCATCGGAGGCGACCCCTACGGCATCACCTTCCACAACTCCGCGCAACGCGCGTTGTGGATCATGGGATTGCGCAACAGCGTCGACAAAGAGGAGGCCGAGGTCTTCCGCCAAATTCACCAGCGGGAATACGAAGACTGCACCCGCGCCGGCCGGGACAATTGCGGGTTCGGGCGATTCTAGGTCGGGACAAAGTAAGAAAACCATCGGAAAGGTGGACCACGCACCCATCCGAACTTAAACGGATCACTATTCCCCAACTTGATTCTCTAGGTCTTTGACGAGTTGCTTCCCTGCAGAAGTCACATAGAACCACTGGTCACTCAGACGTTCGTGCGAAAATGCGATCTGCGTAAAGTAGGGCGGATGCGATGAGAGCAGATACGCTTGTGCATAGCCTTCGTCTATTGCCCATTCGAGCGCTTCAGCGGTTTCCTGGCGTGTAAAGGTTCTCCCACGATTTCTCGCGAAGATTGTCACTTGTTCGATAATACATTCGAAACTTTCATAGTCGTTCGCCATGGCCTCCAACACCAGCTCATGTAGCATCGGGGTGTCGTTCATGGCTTCATCCCTTGACCTCATTTGCGTTCCTGCAATATCTCTTCGATCCGGGCTTTGGGAAACGGCAAGTGATCTTCATTTTGCTTCAGCCACTGGTAGTAGTCTTCTTCAATTGCTTCGGTCCAGTGGGCGTCGATTTGGCCGGCGGTGTACTTGCCTTCTTCCAGCCGCATGTGCCCGAAGACATCGCGCAAGTGCGTTTCTTCTGAACTTTTGACGACTGCTTCGGCAAGCTGCGGGGGAATGAAAATTACTCCTCCATTCCGGCCCAGAACCACATCGCCAGGCATGACCATCGCGTGGCCGATCCTCGTGGGCGCATTGATACTCACCATCGTGGAATTAAGAAGCTTGCCGGATCGCAGCGATCCGTAGTGGTGCGAGGGGTCGTAGAAGCGGACAAAGGCAACAAAGTTCGGGAGTTCCTCGAGACCATTGATGTCCCGCACTGCGCCGTCATAGACAATACCGTTTCCCGAACGGGCGTAGATTGCATTGCCGACGTTGTCGCCGATGGAAGGTCCGTCCACTTTGAGCCCGAAGTGATCACACGTGTAGACGTCGCGCTTCTGCAGCATGTCCACCGGCCAGGCATTCATTCCGCCGATCCGGTGAGCTTTCGCGCCTTCTTCTTCCAGCAGCTTTTGCACATCGGGACGGCCGGGCATCCAGGTGGCCGTGAGTGCGCGCCCGACCAGCACCTGATCGGGATGAATCGACAACCAGCCGTCTTCATACTGGTGCATGAACCCATTCTGTTGCAGAACCGCCCATGCCTCTTCGAGGGTCACCCGCTTCATGCGATCTAGAATGGCGTCGGGCACTTTGGGGCGCCCATCCGCGAAACGCTCGCCATGCCAGTCCGGGGTGTACTTGATGACATCGTCCGGGGTAAAGAAGCCTTGCTGCGCGTGAACGCTGGAGACCGTTGCCGCAGTAACGACCAAGCACAGAAAACACATCACCTTGAGTCTTGCATTCGTCATCTTCGTTCGCTCCGTCTTTTTGTAGCGCCGGCGTCCCGCCGGCCCTCCAAGGAACTATGCCTTGCTTGGTTCAAACCACGTAGTTCCCGGGACCTGCGCCTTTCGCGCCACCTCTTCGTCCATCTCGACCCCAATGCCAGGTTTGTCGGTGGGCGTGACGTAGCCTTTCTGGATGATTTCGCCTTCCTTCACCCAGTTCTTCCAAAGATCGGGGAAATTGATCCAGTGCCACTCGCAAACCAGAAAATTCGGGATCGAGGCACAAACATGCGCTGAGGACATCATGCCAAGCGGCGACACCACGCAGTGCGGGGCCAGCGGAACGTAAAAGGTTTGCGCCAGGTTCGCCACTTTGCGCGCCTCGGAGAGCCCCCCAACCTTCTGAAAATCGGGCTGGATAATGTCAATGCCGCTCTTCTGCAGCAGTTCACGATATCCCCAGCGCATGTACAAATTTTCTCCGCAGGCGATAGGCGTGGAAGTCGAGTGGCGGATGTCCACCATGGCATCGATGTCTTCCGCCGGCACGGGCTCTTCCAGCCACAGCAGGCGAAAAGGTTCGAGTTCTTTCGCGACTCGCTTCCCGGTGGTTGCGTCGTAGCGGCCGTGCATATCACAGGCGAGGTCCATTTCCTTGGGGATGGTTTCGCGCACATGTTTCACCCAGCTCACCATGCGGTCAATCTCGCCGTTGCTTGGCCGTCCAGTTCACTCGGTCGAAGCGGCGGGGATCGTTGGCTTCGTCCAGGTCGATCTTCATCGCGGTAAAGCCCTGATCTTTAATCCAGGGCAGCTTCTTGTCAGACTCAGAGCCAAGCGGATCTTCCATATCTGAGTCGCAATAAATTCGTACCTTGTCGCGGAATTTCCCGCCCAACAACTGATAAATAGGCAGCCCCAGAGCCTTTCCGGCCAAATCCCACAGCGCGATCTCCACGCCGCTCAATGCCGTCACGTATTGCCCGGCCTGGGCGCCGGCGAATATTCCGGTCACGCGAATTCTCTCCCACAACGCATCGACATTCAGCGGATCCTGGCCTACCAGCAACCGGTGGAACTGCTGGTGGACCAGCGCGCCCGTTCCGACCGCAGCGTCGGTGGATTCGCCTTGCCCCCAGAGCCCCTGGTCGGTGTAAACGCGCACATGAGTTTGCAAGCCATGTACGCGGACCTGGGCCGTTCGAACGTCGGTGATCTTCAGCTTGGGACGTTGATACGGGGTGCTCGAGTCCTGAACTGCCGCCGCCAGAGCAGGCAGCGCGAAAGCTCCAGCGATTGGTAAAGCCGAGTTCTTGAACATCGCCCTGCGTGTCAGTGGCCTCATTCCGAATCTCTCCTATCTGATATCGATGATTTGGCGGCTCTCGATTTCCGCCCGTCGAAGGCAGCAACATTGTAGTCGCCTCGGATTCACGCGGAAGCCAGAATTCTTCCCGCTCGAGCGCGGTTTCCTCTACAACCTTCCGAATTGCTTCACCGCTTCCACAATCGACTTCAGCTTTTCGATGTAGCCGTACATGGAGTGTTCTTTGACGTTGAGTTCCTTCGCGACCATCAGCACCTCGGCAGCTTTCGCGCGCGGAACTACGACCACTCCGTCCTGGTCTGCGGCCACAATGTCCCCGGCATTTACCAGAACGCCATCGCAAGTGACCGGAATATTTGCACCGGCAAAACGATAGTGATTGACCAGCGTTGAAGGCACAATTCCCAGCGCATAAACGGGGAATCCCAGCTTTTGCAGATAACTGACGTCGCGAACGCCTCCATCAATCACCGCCCCGGAGAAATCTCGCGATGCCATGGCTGTTCCCATCAAGCCGCCCATGCCTGCAATGTCCGCGCCGTCCGGCACGGCCATCACCCAAACCGAATTCGGCCCGCCGTGGTCAATCGCGGCCAGCATTCCCTGGATTGCATCCGGGTCGCGATTCTCCTCTTTCTTCATTTGCACGGTCAGCGCGAAGCCCACAAATTTGGAGTTGAAAATCGGCCGCATGCGGTGCGACATGTATATTCGCTGACCCGAGACCTTCTCGAGCGCGTCGGAAACCGACGCGACTTCCACGTGACGGTAGCCGTCGAGCAACTCAGCGTCGGTGTTTGCTTCGGGCGGTTTTGAAAATGCCGGATACGCGAGAATCGCAGCCAACAACAAAGCCGCGGAGCCCGCGAGCGCGGGCCGCCAGAACCGGCGAGACGGAGACGGAAATGGCTGGCTCATGTTTCCTCCCGTAAAAGATCGTTCATATCAAACAACGTGCGATGGAGCGGCCGTAAGTTGCTGGTCCGGATCCACCATCAGCCAGGCGATTGCGCCCAGCAAACACAAACCTCCTGCCACCACAAAAGGCATCGTCCATCCGAAATGTTGCGCAATCCAAGGCGTCAAAGAAGCGGTGACCGCGCCGCCCAGTTGGCAGCCCATATTCATCACGCCCGACACCGACCCCGCCGAGAGGCCGCCCACGTCGCAACTCACCGACCAGAAGGCGCTCTGCGAGAGATACAACGCGCCCGCGCCTCCGGCCAGGACAAGGCTGGCCAGCCCTGCATCCTTCACGATCGGTCCAATCCCAAGAAACACGCGCCGCGAGCACGGTGCATGCACTTGCCATAACACAACGTCCACTGCGTTTCCCGTAACGTTTCGCCAGGCGATCACTCACCCAGCCTCCGAGCGCAGAGCCGATAGCCATGGCGGCAAAAGGAAGCGTGGCGTATCCCGCGCTCGACTTCAGATTCAAGCCGCGCACCGTGCTCAGGTAAGTGAAGAACCACGTAAAGAAGATGTAGACGACATATCCAAAGGCAAAATAGCTCGCGGTGATCGCCCAGACGTTCCTGCTGGTAAAGATGGTTCGCCACGGCAGCGCTTGACTGCTCTCGGCATTTCTCGTTGCCTGCGGCAAGCCGCTCGCAATATGCGCAGCCTCCTCCGGGCTCACCCACGGATGCTGCAGAGGATTGTCCCGAGCCAGTCACGAACCAGAGCCCGCCGACCACCAGGCCTACCGCCGCGCAAATCCAGAGCGACGATCGCCAGCCGTAGTAGAAGATAACGTAGGCGATCAGAGGTGGCGTGACTGCAGCGCCCGTGCCCACGCCCGCGAAAATCAATCCGTTGGCAAGGCCGCGTTCAGGCGACGGAATCCATGCCGCCACCAGGCGGTTGCTGGCCGGGTAAACCACCGACTCGCCCACGCCCAAAGCGAAGCGCACGATCAACAAAATGGCTAACGCGCCCGCGACATTAGGAGGCGTGAGCGCGGTGAGCGCGGTAAAGACCGCCCACCACAAGGTTCCCAGGGTCAGAATTTTTCTCGGTCCAAAGCGGTCCGCCAGACGGCCGCTGGGCGCTTGAAACAGCGCGTATCCCAGGACCCAGGCGCTGAAAACCCAACCCAGGTGAATATGGTCCAAATGAAATTCGCGTTCGATCGACGGGCCGGCAATCGAAATGTTTACCCGATCGAGATAGGAAACGGCGCTGATCACCAACATCCAGGCAATCAGCATCCATCGCACACGGCCGCGGAGAATTGTCATAGGGGAAGGCGAGACATTGTAAACCCTCAGATCGAAAGCGACTCTGCCAATTTTGATTTGTCGAGGCTTCGCACTGCTGCGTGGATGAGTGAGCGCAAGCGCATCGCGCACTAAGGCGCGGGCTTGAAAGCCACGGCATTTCCGGCCCAGTTGCCGAATGCGAGCCCATCAAATTTAGGTATCCAGGTGAAACTCACGTTCGCCGTGCTGCTGCTGTAAAGATGGCCCCACCCATTGTTTTCGTCAACCGGCTCGGGGCCGCTCTCGCTCTCCCCATCGAACATGTTGGTGTCAAACAACTGATCTGGCGCCGTCAAGCCCGCGCCCGTGTTCCAGGCCCACACGGTTTGGACAAAGATGAGTTCGTTGGCGGCGGAGGGCGTAATGGAAAATGGCACGGTGAAATTGCCGACTGTGGTGTAGCTGCCAGTGGCTCCTGAGGCAGTATCGAGCGGCGAGGCCGCGGCCCCGATTACGTCATAGAAGAAGATAGTGAAATCTCCACTGGTCGTAGTCCAGTTGGTGGTGAGTGCCAGATTCGCCGATGTCGAGGCATTCGCGGCATAAAAGGCCTGGACCGTTTGGTGTGCATTGAGCTGGAAAGTCGCTCCGGGGACCAGCGTCCAGGGATTATTGCTGGTGTCGGTAATGCTGGAGACGGTATTGCCAGGGTTACCGCCGCCAACCATGGCAACGAGGAGGTTCCCAGAGGAAGGCAGTTGCAGCCGGGTGGGAGTAGCAAAGGGTCCCGATCCGCCCGCCCCACTGTTGCTGGGCAGATTTTCGTGAAGCAGGCGCACGATGCGCATCCCGGACGGAACTCCGCCCGCAGCGCCGGACCTGAGCAGGACCGCGGCAGAAACCCATCGCTGGCTGGCACCCATGCCAACGCTGGGATTGATTGCGTCCGCGGAGTTATAGACCCCGGATTGCGCCGCGAAGCCGTCCATGAGATCAGCGCTCAAAAGATTCCAGGAAACATTGGGCTGGCTACCTGCGGTGAAGCTCGACTGATTGGTCGAAAGACTATAGACAACCTGATAGACGAGATCGCCGCTCGCGGAGGGCGTCAAGCTGCCGGCGGAAACGGCAGTACCGGTTCCGTGAGCGCCCGCTCCGGGGCCGTCAACGGCAGTGACGTTGGCAAACTCCGTGGCTACAGGCTGTACATGGCCACCTGGGTCGGAGCTAAAACAGAGGTGGATGAGGCGGACCCCGGCGGTGATATTGAATGCGGCGGCGAGTGCGATCGATTGACTATTGGCGCTGTCGAAATGATTCGCCTCGATCGTGTAGGAATTGTTCTGGTCGTCGGTCACCGAGGGCGTGGGATTGCGGCCGAAAGTGAAGCCAACGACAACCGCATTGCCCGCGATGGTGGGATTCGGAAGCTGGTAGTGGTAGCAGAAGGGGCTGGCGAAGCTGTTGCTACGGTTGTTGGTGCTGCTCACGTGTTGGATAAGTTGGGGCACCGCAGCGCCGGGGTCGCCAATCGTGTATGACCCGGTTGCCACCGCGCTGTTAGTGAAACCAGCGAACGTTGCCATCGCCCTAATAGTTGTATTTGCATCTACCGGGATCGGAGTATTGTCATAGATCGTCGATGATGTCGTCGGTGTATTCCCATCCAGCGTGTAATAAATCGTCGATCCTGACGTTGCATCCGCCAGATTCACGGCCTGAGACGAGCTGTAGTTTCCTGGGGGTGGGTTGAACATTGGCGCCGCCGCCGTGGGAATCTGAATCGAATACGCCCCAGTCGCCACCGCGCTGTTTCCCACGCCGCTTACCACCGCCATCGCTTGAATCGTGGTATTCGCGCTCACCTGGATGGGCGTGTTGTTAAAGACCGCCGACGATGTCGTCGGCGCGGTTCCATCCAACGTGTAGTAGATCGTCGCCCCCGACATTGCGTCCAGCAGACTCACCGACTGGACTGAGGTATATGTACCGGGCGCCGGATTGAATGCGGGGGTAGCCGCCACGGGCGCGGAAGTCGCGGCTCGCAGTGCCACCAATTGCATCACCCAGTTTCCGTTGCTCATCGTGGCCGTCGCATTGTAGGTCCCGATGGACGTCGTTATCCGGTCTTCCGCAATGTTGCCGTTAGGACGGGTAATCACGCGGCTGGTGAAAGCGGTACCCGCTGCACTGGTAAGCGAACTCACCGTGTTGGCGGCAAACAGTAAATCGTTTGGGCTCGCGGTAGTGAGAGACCCGGAGTTACTGGTTGTGCCGCTGCCAAACCCCTGCACGGCACCATCGAGCGGCGAGATTGGAGACAAGCCCCTATATTCCAGGATTCGTATGTCCGGATAGGGTACGGAAGCGCTGAACGTCACGGCAACGCTGTTCGCTCCGGCAGCGGCCGCCATAATGTTCGGAGCGATGTAGATTGCCTGGCTGTGCCCGCCCTGCCGTGCAGGTCCGATGGCAAGAGTGTAGGAGTTCCCTTTTGTATCAGTCACCGCAGCGACGGTCGAGTTGGTGTCGCTCCAACCGATTACCACAATGTTAGTGTCACCAATCGTTTGCGCGGCCGTATACGCGAGTGTCACCAAAGATTGCGGGCTCTGCGGAACGGCATTGTTCACCTGTACAAAAGAGATAGGGATGGGTGCGCCAACTGTGTATACCCCCGTCGCCGCCGCGCTGTTGGCGAAGCCGCTGGCCACAGCGATCGCTTTGATCGTCGTGTTCGCGCTCACCAGGATTGGCACGGCGGGGTCATAAACCGCCGAGGACGTCGTCGGATTCGTTACTCCATCCGTGGTGTAGTAGATCGTCGCTCCCGATGCCGCGTCTTGCAGGATCACCGACTGTGCTGACGTGTAGTTTCCCGGCGCCGGGCTGAACGTTGGAGTCGCCGCTTTTGGCAACTGAATCACATACGACCCAGTTGCTACCGCGCTGTTGGCGAAACCGCTTGCCGCCGCCGTCGCTCTGATCGTCGTATTCGCACTCACCAGGATTGGTACAGCAGGATCATAGACCGGCGAGGACGTCGTCGGGTTCGTTACTCCGTCCGTGGTGTAGTAAATCGTCGCTCCCGATATCGCATCCGTCAGACTCACTGACTGCGTCGCCGTGTAGGTGCCCGGCACCGGGCTGAACGTTGGAGTTGCCGCTTTTGGCAACTGAATTACATACGACCCAGTTGCTACCGCGCTGTTGGCGAAACCGCTGGCCGCCGCCATCGCTCTGATCGTTGTGTTCGCGCTCACTTGGATCGGCTGGGCGGGGTCGTAGACCGTCGAGGACACGGTCGGATTCGTCACTCCATCCGTGGTGTAGTAAATGGTCGCTCCCAGTGTCGTATCCGTCAGACTCACTGATTGTGTCGAGGTGTAGGTGCCTGGCGCCGGCCTGAATGTCGGCGCTGCCGCCGCCGGAACCTGAATGGTGAAAGCTCCCGTCACAACCGCGCTGTTGGCGAAACCGCTTGCCGCCGCCATCGCCTTGACGGTCGTCTGCGTGGTTACCGGGATCGGCGTGGCGGGGTTAAAGACTGCGGAGGACGTTGTCGGATTCGTTACTCCGCCCGTGGTGTAATAGATAGTCGCTCCGGACGTCGTATCGTGCAGACTCACATTCTGCGGCGATGTGTAGGTCCCTGGCGACGGTGTGAACGCCGGCGCCGCGGCAACCGGCTGCGCTCCTGCCGCTTTCAACGCGACTAGCTGCATCACCCAGCCCCCGCTAAAGCCCAGGGTAGCGGTTGCGTTGTAGGTCCCGGCAACCGTAACGGTCTGGTCTTCCGCTATATCGCCATCCGGACTGGTAACCACGCGGCTGGTGAAACCCGGGCCTGCCTTGCTCGTAAAGGACACCACACGGTTGGCCGCAAACAGCAAGTCATTCGCGTTGATCGTGGTAAGCGAGCCTGAGCTGCTCGTAGCACCGGTTCCAGTCGCCCCCGCCACCGCCTCCACCGGCGATACGGTATCGAGCCCTCGATAGGACAGAATACGCACATCCGGATAACGCGCCGCCGCACTGAAAGTGACCTTCACCGTATTCGCGTTCGCGGCCGCCGCCGCCACGTTCTTCGCCACATAGATCGACTGACTTTCCACTGTGCCCTGGCGCGTCGGCCCGACCGCTAGGGCGTAGACGTTGCCGGCGGTGTCTGTCACAGCGGTCACATTCGACGTGGTGTCGCCCCACCCGATGGCCACCACGTTCGTATCCCCTGCCGCCTCAGCGGCCGCGTAAGTCACCGACACTGAACTTTGAGGGGACTGAGGCACGGCTGAATTTCTTTGCATGAAGGTGATCGCCGCCGGGCAATGTATCGAGGTCAGCAGCAAGCCCGGCAACAGCAATTGGCGCAGGCGGTTTAACCGGGAGCAGACAGACAGAGCGACGGTACATGCCTTCGACATGCCGACCCTTTAGTGCGTCAAATTGGCGGCCCAGGAATTCAGACGACCCGAGACGTCCGTCCCAAGTCAGACAGGCGCCCCAAAAAGGAGCCCACCCATGTCAAAAGACTGCACACTGATCGAGGCCAACTTGGGGGAAGCCCGATCGGTCGAGGTAAGGTTCGGTACCTACAACCAGACGTATCGCTAACTTTTGGTTTGCTAGGCGCAAACTCTAACAGCCGATTACCGCGCCAGTCAATGTGTTCGCGTTGTTTTCCAATCTGCGTGTTTCCAATTTGGAAACTGGCAAACTCGGCTGTCCTCTCCACCCCACTCATCTGCTTGCGCGCTTAGGATGCCAACTAATCCAAAACGGTTGGCGCGCCTGCGCGACCTGCCTGTGCAAGCATCGAAAATAGAGTCCACTCAGGCTTGTGTGGTCCCTCCAGAGCTATACTTCCTCGCGCAGGCGTGGGCCACCTGCCAGGGAGCGCTATGAATGACCTTTACCAATCCAGACGCCAATTCTTGAAAAGCGCGGCAGTGACAACCGGAGCAATGTTGCTCTCACCCGGCGCTGGATTCAGTCAGACGCCGATGCCGGCTTCCGACCCACCTGAGTCGAGTTCCGCGGACCACACGCTACGGATCAAAGTATCTCCCATCGAGATCGCACCCAATCGGATCATTTCAACCACGACTTACAACGGACAATTCCCCGGACCGCTGATCCGCCTCAAGGAAGGCCGCGAAGTCAAGGTGAATATTTTCAACGACACGGATGTTCCCGAGCAATTGCACTGGCACGGGCAGAAGGTGCCTACCGATGTAGACGGCGCCTCCGAGGAAGGCACTCCATTTGTCCCCGCCCACGGCAACAGAAGAATCACGTTCACTCCAGGTCCCGCGGGCTTTCGCTTCTATCACAGTCACAACCGGGCAGGAGCAAATCTTTCTGCCGGACAATACACCGGACAGGTCGGTCCCGTTTACATCGAGCCGCAACAAGATCCGGGCAACTATGATCGCGAAGTATTTCTGGTACTCAAGGAATTCGAACCGACCTTCAGCCGTGGCGGAGACATGGCGCAAAACTTTCTGCCGCCGGTCACGGTCCAAACGCTCGAACGGCAAGGCGAGCGGGCGATGAAGGCATCTCTCGCCAAAGGGATGCCCCACGGATACGAAGTCGGCTATGGCTCATTCACCATCAATGGACGCATGCTGGGGCACGGTGAACCGATCCGCGTGAAGCCGGGCGAACGGGTTCTGTTCCACATACTGAACGGAAGCGCGACTGAGATTCGCAGCTTGGCCTTACCCGGGCATCCCTTCCGTGTCATCGCCTTGGACGGCAACCCTGTGCCGAATCAGGCGCGGGTTCCAGTGCTCTGGCTGGGAACCGCGGAACGGATTTCGGCCATCGTGGAGATGAAACATCCTGGCGTCTGGGTGATGGGCGATCTTGCCGACGATGATCGCCGGCACGGGATGGGGATAGTAGTGGAATACGCCGGTAACAAGGGAAAGCCACAGTGGATTCCGCCAGCGTCCGAGCACTGGAACTACCTGCGTTTTGCAAAACCAGCAGCCAGCCAGTCGCCGGATGAAACCTTCGACATGATATTTGTTAAGGACAACGCCGCTGAAGAGGGCTTTAATCGCTGGACCATCAATGGCGTAGCCTATCCAATGACTGGTCAGGTAATCCCAGCCTCGTTCCACCTGAAAGCTGGGAAACGCTATCGAATTCGAATGCACAACGCCAGCGATGACATCCATCCCATCCATCTTCACCGGCACAGCTTCGAACTCACCAGGATCGCAGGAAAGTCTACATCCGGAATCCTTAAAGATGTGATGATGCTGGGCGGTTATCAAGATGCCGAGGTAGACTTTGTCGCCGACAATCCCGGACTGACGCTGTTCCACTGTCACCAGCAGCTGCACATGGACTTCGGTTTCATGACGTTGTTCGATTACCGGTAGGCCCCCGGGAAAATTGGCGGGCGGAACTCGAACCAGCCGTTTCTTGCGTGATTGCAGGCGGCTTCCACGTACGGCGATGGACTTCTTTACTGGATGGAATTGAGCCGAATTACTCTCGCAGCCTCAAAATTGTCTAGACTCTCTTGTGTTAACTTAGAACCGCAAGAATCCCGCAGCCCGAACGTTGTAATCGCGGCTGCCCTCCCTCCACTCTTTAATCTTCCCAAACACAATTGTTAGCATTTTCAGGTTGACACGTATCGTAATGCCGCCTAGCTTTTCAGGTTCGCCGTGAGATGCTGTTCTCGCGACACCTGAAGCCCAAACTGTCCGGCCAAATAGCCACAAACAAAATCGGGGGGAATATGATAATCAAACTCGGCTGTTGCTTTGCGCTCATAATGTTGTTTGCCGCGGGGCAGAATACCGCGCCCGAGGGATTCGAGCTGTGGACCGCATCCTCATTGACCCAGGTTGAGCAAGGGCTCAAAACCGAGTCCGCCACGAGCGCACACCACGTTGCCTCGAAGCGTCTCGCCGATTTTCCTGGCGAACTGTTCATGCTGGCCCATCGCGAAGCGGATGGCGTAGTGGAATGGCACGAAACCCAGGCTGATATCTTTGTCGTACAATCCGGCTCCGCCACGCTGGTAGTGGGCGGCACAATGGTGGGCGGAGAAACTGTGGAACCTCACGAAAAGCGCAATGGCACCATCGAGGGCGGAATCCGGCGAAAGCTTTCAGCGGGGGATATCGTCCGTATTCCTGCCCGCATGCCCCATCAGATGCTGCTCGACGGCTCTCCGGGGTTCACCTACTTTGTGATCAAGGTGAAGGGCTATTAGAATCCGCGAATTACTCAAACCACTGTGATCTGAAAATTTTGCGTAGAGTGCCCTATGCCGAGCTTCTCGATGCTCTTCTGCGAGCATTGCTGAAGCTCGGCTTCGAAAGCGATCACGTCACGCGGTGCGCGCATCTGTTCGCTGAGACCACCCGGGACGGCGCCTACCCGCACGGCCTCAATCGCTTTCCGGTCTTTGTCCCAATGATCCACAGTGGGGTCGTGGATATTGATGCCCAGCCGCGCATATGTTGATGCAATCGGTTAGCGAACTTGTGACGTGCTAATCAAGAATGGTCGGGGAGAGAGGATTTGAACCTCCGACCCCCTGGTCCCGAATTAAGTAACTAGGTATCCAACCCTTGCCCGTCATGCAGATACGTAGTCCCAGATAGCTGGTTTTAGCCCGTATTCGGACACTATTGGACCCAAGTTGGACCCAACCTAACGACGCCAGCCTAGATACGCTCAGGCAGATGGACGGCTGTCCTGCATCCGCCGACTGCTGGAACGTGATGACCCGTGGTGATCAGAATGCATTGCGTGGGATGGGCATTCTCTGTAAGGCTCTGCAGCGCGTCCCAAACTACAACCCTGGCTTTTTGGTGTGTTGGGTACGGCTTTTAATTCGCGTTCAGCAGTTCGCCTCACGTGTGGAGCTCGTTGGGCAGAGCAAACTCCTTCGCCAACGCTGTCAAATCGTCTTCTCTTAGCGAGCGACCGGTGGTCTCGATTAGCATGGTTTTGTACCTGTAATGCTGAAGGGCTGCGATTACATCCTGTTGAGTTGCAGTGGGAGAATGGGCTAATTCACTTAGGGTCAGGTCGAGTTCATCCCGGATGGCCTCATGTTCCATCGGCCGATATTCCAACGGCTCCTGGAAGACCAAAAATTGAGCCTCCTCGCGAGACGCCAGCCCGACAAATTCGATTGGAGGCAGATCGAGCCCCAGACGGGATTCATTCCACTCTCGATCAGCTGATGCGGCCCCCAAGTCAAGTTGGCTTCCGCTCGGCACAATGACGTTGGCATCGCGTCCGCGAATTCCATGGAAGTGAAGTTTGCTCATTCGAACCGCAGTCTTGTGCGGATAACGCTTTTCTACGAGACGCGCTAATTCCCCATGATGCGCTCCCATATCTACTTCTCCCTCGAATTGTCCTCCAGCCGGTTTGCTCATCCACACGCGATCAGAGTCGCGATCCTTCCAGATGACAAACCCAAACTCCCGACCCTTGAATTGCTTCACGAGATTCATGGTTGCAGTTAGTTTCTCGACGAATGATCGGGAGGCATAAAGCTTTTCTAGAAACTCCACAGAAATAGGGAGGCATTCCGGTTGTTTTTCCGGCGTCTCGTTTTCAAACGGAATGGTGCTAAACGATTGATTTGGAACTTCCGGTGAGTACCGCACAGATTGAAACTTGGGTGCTTTGGGATCGGCTTAAGATTAGGTTGACGAGCTGACTTCTTCCAGTTTCAAGGGGAATAGCCGAGGTGTCTAGGGACAAGTATCGGCGCGGCGCCGTATCATCCTGGGATCGCCATGATCTGTTAACGACTCCAAATAGTCAGCCAATCACCACCACCACGCGATCGGACGTTGATCGTTTCTGACGTTGCGATCGGCCTACTGCCTCGTCAAACTTCGAACTCAATCCGGCAAAGCGACGTTTGGTTGATCCTCGGCTAACGACGCCGAACTCCAGCAAGATATGGCCTCCGGCATTGCAACATCGCGAGACAGCATACCGGGGAAGTGCCCAAGTGCAGGTCCGGTGCGCCCTATTGACAGCCCCCACAAAAGGCAATAGGTTGTAAGTGTAAGTAACTAAATAACCTAGAAAGGATTTTGCAGGCAGTCGGTGCTGTCGAGCACGGTTCGCCAGCGGTCAACCCCTGCTTGCACTTGACGAAAGCAGGTGGTATTTTGGCTGCATTATAGGGGGGCCATATGTCTCAAGCTGGAACCGGAACCGCACGCGAAGCAAGGCCTGCCAGCAAAGCTACCATGGATGAAATGAATGAAGTTGATAGCCGGTCTGAAACGCCTAACACGCAAATAGCAATTCGGGCCCTGCCCTTTGCTGCGCTTGTAGCATTGATGTTCTTTACAATCGGATCCCAGTACGGAACAACGCCTATTCGCGCCGGAATCCTTCTAGTCGAGCTAGGGTTGGCTATTGCAAGTGTGACAGCTTGGATTCCAAGAAATTCCAGGCAAAAGGATCCAGAGTGATCGCATTCTCAAATCTCTTCGGGAGAGGATCAGTCCTCTCCTTTTTCCTTGTGTTCCCATTTCCCCGTTTGTCGTTTGAAGATGACAATTACGACTGGGCAAGTATCTTACTCACGTTGATCGTCTCATCAGTTTTGGGTGTGATCGTTCCCAACTTCCTCCATGGAGAACCTAGGACGCATAACGGAGTAAAGTTGATAAACGATTGCTTTGGACGAGTACAACTTGCATTCGTCAGTTTTTATCTCACGCTGTTAATTACAGTTCAATTTAAGACTCCGGCTCAGCAACGCTTAATGGGGACGTTTCTCTTGGCGAGTTTTATATTTTTTTTCGTGGCAGTGAGGGTCACAAGCAGGCAGCAGAAGAAAATCCAGTTGATTCACGGCAAAAAGTGTACTCCCGGTCGCGGCGAGTGCACGCTGCCTTTGGATGCAAAAGCAAAGAGAGGAATACTCGCAGAAAATGTCACGCTTTCGATAATTTCTTCGATCTTCGCTCTCTATCTCGCATTCAGTCCAGCAGTAGTAAAAAGATCGCAATCGAATCACTTACCGCGGTTGCAACCATTCCCCCCGCAGACTATGTCTAAATAGTGGTTGGGGAAAGCACAACCTAGTCTGGTGGGTGTGGCGCGCCTCTAGATGCATTCCCCTTTCAGCGCACTTGTCGCATGAATGGCGGAGATTTGGTGACGTTCTCTGGATCGCCATGATCTGTCGACAGGAAGGCAATTTCAGCCCGCTGCCCCCCTCTCGGACTCGGCCCGGGTGCGGGAACTTTGAGCGGAGTCGACCCAGGACGGGCGTCGCCGCAGCCTCCCTAAGCCAACTTCTGGCCCACCCGGGCACATTTCCTAGAAGGCGATTCATAGACCGCAACGGACGCTCGAACAGGACCGCCACCGTGTCAAGGCTCGTTCTGACAGCAACTAACTGCGTCCGACGACACTAGCGGTCACTTTGGCACTGCCCACAGGAATCGTCACAGGTGGAAAAGGAGGCTACTGCACCGTCCATGTAACCTTTGTCAGACCAAACGAGCCTCCAAACGGAAACGCAACGTCCACTGTAGTCGTGCATACGTTCGACGATGTGCAGTTGCTCAGTGGCGGCGCTTGAATCACCGCATCTGCCACATTGTTCTCGTCAAGAATTGTTAACGCTATGGTTGCGTTGGCCGGAATATTCTGGGTCTGGATCACTACTGGCACGGGGGAACCCGTGTTAATCGTGATATCGGGGAATGTGTTGGGATTCGGAGTGATCGAACGTCCCGTTTATGCTGATGACGTTTGCGGTCGGCGAACCGGCAGTCGGGAGCAGGAGCCGAAACGGCGTGGATTGGTTCACCGTTCCGGAAGTACTTCCTCCAAAGAAAGTGCTGGTACTCTCTTCACGGATGACGCCCGGGCCTCCGGCAAGGCACTGTTGGTTACTGCCACCGTTTGCGCTTAGAGATCCGGACCCTGTGAGCGCGTTTGAGACCAATCGGATGGCGCCCCCGCTGCCACCTGCCGAGCAATAGCGTGTAGCAAAGCCAGGATTTCCTCCGTTGGCGTTAATGCCTCCGTTAACGACAATCTTAGAAGAACTAGCAATCAAAATTGCGCCGCCACCTGCCCCTCCGCCACCGTCGAAGGTCCCATTGTTTAGGTCGTTGAACCCACCGCCTCCCCCGGACCCACCGAGCAGCGGAATCAGGAAATGGTTCCCACTAAAAGCTCCAGCGGTCGCATTAGCCCCAGCCCGGGCTGCCGTTCCACCTCCTGTCCCGCTACCCGGCAGCGCTGCTTGAGTTCCGACACCGCCTACTCCGCCAGCGTATCCGCCCGAACCTGGGACAGACGCCACTCGAAAAAACGCCTGTGCAGTAGCGTCATAGCCTTTTCCGCCGCTTAAGTCGACCGTACCTTCTATATCGACATCCCCCTGCGCCAGCCAGTAGATTGGTCCGTTCACCGTGTTTCCCGAGAGTTTCACAGTTACACCCGCGGGAATTGTGATGGTGGTGAAATTAAAAATATTGGCTGCCACCTGGCTGCCGTGGAACTGGGCCGGATCGAAGACAATGACCGCCCCCGCCGCTCCCGAGGGGTTGTACGGGCCATCGCTTCCGTCTGACCCGCTGCTGAAAGTCTGAGCGCAGACAGGCAGTGCACCCAGCACCAGGGTGATCGCCAACAATATCGTTAATCTGGTCCACGATTTGACTGGCGCTGAATTCGTTACCAAGTTCGAGCTCATAGTCGACTCCTTCTAGAGTTTTTGCTTCCGCTATCGCAAATTGTTCTGCGTGGTGGACGAACTCTCGTCCGAACCACGCGGTGTCTCAGATCCTGTTGTTGCCGGCGCGGCACTCCCGCCAGCCGGCTTTTGCTTCGGCTGTACCTGTTTCTGTGGCTGGCTGTTGGGCTGCACTTGCTGCATCAATCCTCCACCGCTAAACACACTGAACGGAATTCCGTCTACTTCCATATCCACTGGCTGTTCGCCACTCATGCCCGCCAGATTAAGAACGGAGAAGCCGAAACCGTCAATCTCGAAGGCAGCCGCCTGTCCTCCTCCACCGCCTCCGACACCCGATCCGCCCGTGTTGAGCACCGAGAAGACCATCCCATTCGATTCCATGGCCATCGGCTGTCCCCCGCTTATCCCGGCGAGATTCAAGACGGAGAAGGTCGACCCGTCGGCTTCAGACACTGCCGCTTGACTCCCGTTTGCCCCGCCGAGGTTCAGAACCGACATAGGCTTTGCATCGATTTCCGTGGTTGGCTGGTCAGAGACAGCTCCGCCAATGTTCAAGACAGAAATTGGCTTCGCATCAACTTCGAACGTCGCCTGCCCCGAAACGCTCCCGCCAGTGTTCAAAACCGAAAACCGCACCTCATCCGCTTCCATCGCGACGGGTTGGCCCTTCACTGTAAAGCCGTTAATCAGAGTGTCGATTTCTGTGCCCGTGATCAGGGTGATATCTCCCGCGCCAGTTGGAGCTACTGGATCGATGTTCAGTACCGCCGTAGCACTGGTAGGGGAATTGACTGTCAATGACGAGACCGTAATGCCCGTGCTGAAGCTGGCGATGGTTGCCCCTTGCACCCAGTGCGTGGACTGCCCCGTCAACGCCACCGGCAGGTTCTGCTGACCCTGTTGGCCGCTGTTCGGGTTGACAGATAGCAAGCCGGGCGTGCCCCCCGTGATCGTAGTCGGGTCTGCAGCCGAGTCATTGGAGGTATTGGCTTCTGCGCCGCCCGATACGGCAACCGTGTTAGTGACGCTCGCGGGAGCGTCGCTGGCGACGTTCACCGTCAGTGTGATCGCCGGATAGCTGCTGGTTGATGCCAAGGCATCCGTGCGTGTGCAAATCAGAGTCCCCAGGCTGCAACTCCATCCCGTCCCCGTAAGCGCAGTTGCGGTCAAGCTTGTCGGCAGCGTATCCGAGACCGCGACAGTGCCGATCGTGGGGCCCGACCCGACGTTTGAGACCGTGATGCTATATGTAGCCCCAGTCTGTCCTTGAGTGAAGTTCCCGCTGTGAGACTTGGTGATAGTCAGGTCGGGCGCAACAACAGACGGAGAGAGAGACACATTGTCGATGTAGTAGGAAACATCGCTTGTACCAGTCACCCCCGGCGTGCGGGCATCCAGCTCAGCCGCGAGAATAAGAACGTGGCTGGTCTTCGTCGCCATGAAGTTGGCGGTTACCTTGTGCCAAGCGCCATCGAGAAACTCGCCCAGGAAAATGGGATTCCCCGGTTCGTTATCGATAAACACGCCGAAGCTCTTACCGTTAGGCCCAGCGGAAACGTGCAAGAGGACATCCGCGGACACCGTATACACTTGACCCACCGTTAAGCCGGCAACGGTCTGCGAAGCTGTTGGATCCGAGTCTGGTTCACCGCAGGCGTTGAGTTGCACTGATCCCGGCGGATTTCCGATTCCACCAACCCATCGCTCATCGCCGCACCCTCCAGCGAGCGCCCAAGCATTCGCGTCTGTATCAAAGGTTCCATTTGTTACCAAATTTACGGACGCCTTCACGGTGAATCCGTTGGGCAGAGTTTCGATTTCGCTGCCCGTGGTCAGAGTGACCGTACGCGCTCCGGCGACTGCGGCGAGATCAATATTGACCACTGCCGTAGCGCTCGTGGAGGAACTCACAGTCAGGGACGCTACGGTGATCCCCGTCCCGAAGTTCGCCGTGGTGGTGCCTTGCACCCAATTAGTGAACTGACCTGTCAGAAGTACTGATAGGTTCTGTTGTCCCGCCTGGCCGCCCCCTGGGTTGACCGACAGCAGCGCCGGCGTTCCCGGCGCTACGGTGAAACCGTTCGCCAGAGTATCGACTTCACTGCCTGTGGTCACGGAGACGGTGCGGGCTCCCGTAGATGCGCCGGCACTCACATTGAGCACAGCCGTAGCGCTGGTGGGGGAATTGACTGCCAAGGAGGCAACAGTAATGCCTGCACCGAAGCTCGCCGTGGTTGTCCCTTGCGCCCAGTTCGTAAACTGACCCGCGAGAGCGACCGAGAGATTCTGCTGACCCTGCTGCCCGCTATTGGGATTTACCGACAACAGCACCGGCGGCGTCACCGTTACCGGCACCTGAACGTCCGTCACCCCCGCCAAAGACACGGTTACTGTCGCCGTACCGTTAGCAATCGCCGTGACGTTCCCGCTCAGATCGACGCGAGCAACGGAAGGATTCGACGAGATGAAGCTTAGGCCGATCATGAGAACTTGCTGGGAGCCGTCGGAGTATGTCCCAGTTACCGTAAGCGCGTGCGTTTGCCCGAGCGCGGTGAGCGTAAGCGATGTTGGTGACACGGCAATGCTCACGAGTGACTTCACGACAACAGCAACCTGAACAGCAGACGCGCCCTGCGCGGACACCGTGATCGTTGCCATCCCGTTCGTGCCGGAGGTGACCAGGCCGGTCTGATCGACACTCGCCACGGCTGGGTTCGAGGAGGTGAACGTCACACCGGCAGTGAGAGCTTGCTGCGAGCCGTCCGAGAACTGTCCATTGACTGCGAGCGTTTGTATCTGGCCTGGCCCGACCGAGGTAATCGCTGGCGGGCTGACGCTAATTGAGCTCAGTTGCGTGGTCGCGACCGTCGTCGCCACGCTCACTGGTGCGATGCCTGTTCCTGTCACCGTGATGGTCGTAGTGCCGGCGCCGACGCCAGTAACAAGCCCATCGGAATTGATGGTCGCCACCGTGGTGTCGCCCGAACTGAATTGTAGCGGGCCGGTGTATGGCTGCGTGGAGCCGTCTGACATTTGCGCCATGACGCTGAGTGCCTGCGTCTGGCCGCTATTCGAGAGCTGGACCGAACTCGGGCTGACGGTTGCGCCAACGACTGTGCGCTGGGGCGTGATGGCGAAGCAGTTCGAACCGGAGAATCCGCCGGCGGCCAGAACCGTCCCGTCGGGCAAGTTTGCAAGAAACGGCTGCATGTATCCATTGCAGGACGTTTGCCGGGGCGTCGTCATGCTGCCAACTGGAGTCCATTTGCCGGTTGTAGGGTCGTAGATTTCGGCGCTGGGCACCGCCGAGAACGGTGAGCTTGTCACACCGCCCGCGACGAGAACTCGTCCATCCGAAAGCAAGGCGCTAGTGTGAAACTCTCTGGCCACGCTCATACTGCCGGTCGCGGACCATTTGTTGCTGGATGGGTCGAATACCTGGGCGGTGCTGAAAACACTGCCGCAGCGGTCGCCGCCGCCAGATACCAGGACGCGCCCGTCGCGTAGTCGAACCGCGGCGTGACCCGTGCCGACTGGCGACGAAAGCCTGCTCGTCAGCGACCAGCGTCCCGTCGCCGGATCGTATGTTTCCGCCGTTACGTTCGAACTGCAGTCACCGTTGGATGGCATTCCACCCGCTGCCAGGACACGTCCGTCTTGAAGGAGAGTTGCCGTGTGGTTGAATCGTGGAATGAGGTTGCTTCCAGAGAGAGTCCATATTCCGGCCGCTGGATTGTAGACTTCCGACTGCGGGAGCGCAGTGCCGCCGTTTTGTCCACCGCTGACTAGCACCGAGCCATTCGCTAAAAGCGTCGCTTGGTGGCTGACTCGGGCGAACTGCATACCGCCAGTGACGCTGGTCGTTGCGGTCGTTTGGGCAGGGTTGATTGTAACTGTGCCAGCTCCGGTGGCGTTTGTGTAATTCGGATCAGAACTGGTGAACTGCGCGGTAACGGAGTAGGTTCCGACATTCACCGGGGCGGAAGAGCCTCCGGGCGTGTAGGTGAATGCGAAAGAGCCGGACACAGGACTGCCGTTCAGTCCGGTCACGCTTGCGGTGGCACTGTGAGCTGCACCGTCAAAAGTGAAGGTGCCTCCCGCGACCGTGACAGACGGATTGGCTTGAGAGGCAGGTGGCTCCTGAACAAGGGTCGAGCCGGGTGCCGGGCTAAATTGCACCGCGGTAGTCGAACTTGATCCAGCATATGCAATGCCACGCAAGGTAACGAGCGGCTGGGCGCTCGCATCCTGAGAATAAGCTCTAATCGTCAATGCGTATGGGCCCACATTTACGCCCCTCACGGTGATCGAATACGCACCTTGCGAAGGATTGAAGATATCCACCTGATGCGTCACTGATGTTGGCGGTTTAAAGACGTGCCCGGGGTCGACTACGTCCTCATCAGCGACGGAGGTGTTGAAGTACGCTGAGCCCGAAATTTCATTCAAAATGACACCTGTGCTGGAGTCCAGACCCACCCGCCTCCCGGCGGCATCAACGACTAACAGAGTCACGTTATCCTCGACAGTAATGTTGAGGCGGCTGACGTCGGGAGGATCAGTTACAAACCCATGGATACTGAATGGCCCATATTGACTGAGCATGGTATACGGAAGCTTGTCCGGGGGATATAGGAATGGTCTACTTGGATCGGTTGGATCAGTCATCGTTCCAGCCGGATCGCTTATCAAGAAGTCGACGCAGGCTTGACCGTCAAAATACGAAGTGCATGTCGAGTCCGCCACGACACCGATAACCAGAGGGTAATGGAACGCGTCCGGGTCGTCCGGGTGAAAATGCGAGTGAACTTTCACTAGGGCTGGACGTTGCCCTTCGGAGACAATGGCTTCTAGATCAGCTACGGCCTGCGTCGAAATGGTTGGGATATCAGGACCGACGATAGTCCGGCCCCTCTGGCAGTGAAGAGGGCCCAGCAGAGGAAGTGTCACGGGGAGTTGCGTACACCAGGTCACATTTCGATGGCCAGATGAACGGGCCGCGTCAGTTATCGTAGAGGATGCAATGGGATCGTTGTCCCAACTGTAATCCTGGCCTTTGGGTTGCTCTCGCATGAATAGATTCAAGCTGCCGGGGTCATTGTCCACAATGCCTCGGTGGATGGTGGGAATCTTTTCAACCCCGTTAATTACTAACGCCCGCGAAAGGGCAGTCGTTTGGCAGCCATAAGTGCACATTGAAATGTTATCGTTTTCGTGAAATCCGAAATCGTCACCACCCCAGTGCCCCGGTGTGTTGTGGCACTGCTGCCAATAAGGAGTCGCAAGAAATACCTGATTGACACCGTTGGAATCCGGCTTTGCGTAGACAATCATGCCTAGATTGTTGACATCGGCCGAGACTCCGCTGTCAATGACCCCTCCCACTGTCGAGATTACCTGTGTGTTATTCATGTAGACGACTTCGGGGACGGCCACTACCTCCGTACCGTTAAATTCAAGCTGCGGGTTTGTAATACGGGGCAAATCTCCGGGTCCTATGCAGTTCCGCGCGTTTGGGTTGGTCGTTAGCGCGGTGCAGACTTGATGATTGAAAACGAAGGCAAAGGTCGAGTTGTCGTTGATGTCTGGGACAAAGTACTGGATGAGGTTGCCGTTAATGGTGGAAAATCTGTTAACAGCCAAATTAACAACATCGAAGTTTCGCGTGCAGCTCTGTTGACAAAAATCGAAATAGGAGGCGACCGTCCCGTTACTTGAGATCCCGAAACCATGTCCCGCGACCCGCACAGCAGGCCCATCTTGGCTGCTGAACTCTATGACCGTTTCGGTGCCTCCTCGGTTCTCAACGACGTTGAACCCGGTGGCCCCTGGCGGACCTCCAGGAAGTGGTACTTGGTCCTTCAGGTAGACTATGTCGCCCGCGTCGTCGATTACCGGGAACTGAAAATTGTGGTTTGAATCCGGGACTGGGACCAAGAACGCTGGAGTTATGCTCCTTATGTCTTTTTCGTAAACGCGCCAATAAGAGGTACCACTCACCGAGGTGAGCTGCTGAGACCACACGATTTGCCCCTTATCGTTAATGGACGGCGATTCATGATTCGTGGAATCGCTGGTGATCTGGGTGATCGTGTATGTCGGAGCCGACTGTGAGCGGGCTGTCTGGGCCACTAGGAGCGCGCAGATCAGGGACGCCAAGATTCGAAGTCTGGAACTGACGGCGTTGCGCTGTGAAACTAGGTGAGGTCGCTGTGCGTGAATCATGGCGTCACCGTGAGCATCACCGTTGCGGTCTCGGTTGTGTAGTGGATTGTGTCGGTCGGCGTGAAGAGGACCGATAAGGTCTGCGAGCCAGCCGCCAGCACAGTTCCCGCCATGGGCATGTAGGTGAAGGTACCCGGCACGTTCGCCGTGGCGTTGAGTTGTGCGCTGCCCAACGGAGTGGAATGCGCGATCGGCGCAGGCGTTGCCCAGGTCAGGACGGGCGTCGTTTTCTGAATGGGCGGGCCCCGATATATTTCGGCAGTCGCAACTGGATTGCCGCGGGCGTCCAAGCCGCCCGTGATCAGAACAGTGCCATCGGGCAGGAGCGTCGTCGTATGAAACCCGCGAGGCGCGGTTAATGATACTGTGGGTGTCCAACTCCCAGTCGATGGGCTGAACAACTCGCCAGAAACGAGCGGTGGGAACACATTGGTCGAGGCGTTAACCCCTCCGAGAACAAGAACGGTCCCATCACCGAGGACCGTCAATGTCGTACCTCCTCGTGGAGTACTCATCGAGCCGACAAGGCTCCAATTGAGGCTGTTCGAGTTGAAGAGTTCGCTGGCGGCCGTAGGTGGGAGCCCTGCCACGCCAGCAGTTCCGGTGGCAACAAATGTAATCGGACTGCCAGCGAGAGTCCCCGCTGTCGCAGTCGCAGAGTTGGCTCCCGGAATTGGCCCCAACGTCAGAGTTGTCGAACTAAGGCCTTGGCTATCCGTCACAACTGTGCTCTGACCTACCGTTCCTCCGCCAGCCAAAACCGAAAATGTCACGGCAACGCTCGGCACGGGGCGATTGTTCGCGTCAGCGACCTTGACAATTAGCGGGGCAGAGAGCGGTTGGCCGGCTGTACCCGTCTGGCTATTTCCGCTCAGCGGCGCCAGAGTTGTCGGAACTGCCGCGACGTCTGTGACGGTCGCGTGGGCAGGTGGCAGTGATCCGAAGGTGGCCGTGATTGTTGCGGTTCCCGGCGTCACAGAGGTGACGACTCCTGAAGAATCCACAACCGCCACGTTCGTGTTGGAAGACGAGAACCCAACACCGGAAAAAACCGGAATCGTACTCCCATCCGTTAAGGTTGCGGTTACCGTCAGTGGTTGAGTGCCTCCAGTCCCATTGAGGGTGATCGTTCCCGGTGAAAGAGCGACGCTCGCCACAGATGTAACGGAGAATCCTAAACTTGCCTGTGCAACATTCCCTGCGCCATCGGTGGCTACGGCCAGCAACCGATGCAGACCACTGCCGAGAAGTGCCGTATTGAGGCTGGTCTCATAAGGGGCAACGAAGCCCGTATATACAGGAGTCGCACCACCATCCAGTAACAGATCCACTCGCGCGACTCGCGTGTCATCGGACGCTTGAATCGATACCGGTAGAGCTTGCCCGCGCAGCACGCTGGTCGATGCAGTGATCGAGACAGTGGGCGGAGTCGTGTCGGAGGCGATCGTTATATTGACCGAAGTGTGGGCGGTATTGCCTGCCGGATCAGTCGCGACGGCCGTAATCACGTGCGAACTGCCGGGGTCCAAGGCCGATGTGTCAAGCAGGAAGGTCACGGCGGACTGTGGAATGCGGGCGTCCACCAGTTGGCCATCAAGCTGCACGTCGACCCGAGACACAGTTCCAGAATTGTCGCTGGAATTCACGAGGACCTGTAACAGTGCTCCCTGCGACACAGCGACGGGATTCGCCGGTGGCAAGATCTGAATCGTGACATGCGGCGGAGTTGTGTCAGCCGGCGGAGCTGCTTCCGTCGTGAAGATGGACGTGAGACCTGATGCGAGCTGCATTCCGTTCGCATCGAAGACGCCCGGCAAGACGACAATCTGATACGTCGAGCTGTAGGCCAGTGCCGCCGCCGGTTTGAACGTGACTACGGACGAGCCGTTCGGCAGTGTCGAGAACTGCAACGTACCGGGGACGAGGGTCCCACTCGAATCGGCGAGCGTGAAAGTTGCGCCCGGAATTCCTGCCGTCACGGTCCCAGTCTGAATCGCATCGGAGAACAACAATGTGACGACGGCGCCAGCAGGTACCCCCACGGTGTTGGGCGCGGGCAAAACCGCGACGGTAGGCTGTCCGGAAGAAGCAATAACTTGACTCGGGAATGTGCCGATCGCACAACTCTGGCCGCTGTTCGTGAAGATTACTGACAGAGTGATGTTCTGGCTCGCGCCACCGACACAACTCGTGATTGGACCAGTGTTTTGTGGTACGACCGTGAAGCTCTCGGAAACAGAATTTCCGGCCAAGATGTCGCCGAGAGAAACGATACTGGGACCCGCTGCTGCGGTTAGACCCGTTGCGGGATCGATGATGTTAGCTCCTGCCAGGTCCAGCTCAAGAGATGCAAAGAGCGCATCCAGATCCGACGATGTGTTCTTAATATTGACTTTCAAGGTGTAGGGTACGCCGGCGGTTACACTGCCTGGTTGTTCCACCGTTACGTTCATCTTCGGCGGGCCTTCAACGGTGACGGTCGTCGAGGCGCTACCAGAGATTGGAACGGGACTCGTTAGAAGCGGACTCGTGACTTGTGCGCCGAAGTTCACTGTTACGGTATGATCTCCGATCACGTCACCCCTGATCGTGAACTGGCCGGTTCCCTGACTACCCGGCGCCAAGTCGTTCATCATGATTACCCCACTTGCAGGGGCAACCGGCGACAACCCGTTGTCAGGAATACTCACAACCGCTGAAACGTTGGTAAGAGTGAAATCGCTCGAGGTGTTCATCAGCAGTAGATTGACCTTGAAGAATTCCTTCAAGGTCTTGATCTTGCCTTCGATCACAAGGACACCGGGTACCGAGCCGCCCGTGCCTTGCACGTCAACTTCGAAGGGCAACAACAACAACTGCTGTGGCAACCCTACGTTCCACGGGCCGTTGCCGCCACCACACGGTATGAGCAGAGTGTTCCCGTCCTGTTGAATTTCGGTGTCGGGGGATTGGCATTTAAGGTCAACCGTGATGAGGGGGCCTATTGAGAAATCCTGGCCGATGGGTGCGACAAGAGGAACCGACAGACTCGCCTGGCGGTCCGTTCCGCTGATCCCAAGCGACAAGGCAAACATCGAGACATTGAAGTTGGAAGGGTTGCTGAGGCTGATGGTTCCGTTGGCAACCAGTGCCTGGACTTCAGATGTTGAAAGACGGTGAGCAGTCACCTGGGCATTAACGAGGTTCGCTAGCGCTAGCTGAACGATTCGGAGATTGCTTGCCGTTGCGGTCTGACCCGATTCGTCAGTTGCGGTAACAGTAAGCAGGTTCTCAGCGTTGGGGCGAAGCGGAACACTTAGTCCGAACTGCGTTTGGCTTGTTGGGATATGCTGGCCCACTGCGGAAGCGCCGCCAGAAATTGTCACCGCGGTCTGGCCAATCCCGTTGGCGATAGAACCAGAGATAACTTGCGACGACTGAAAGGTTGGAGACACGGGGGGCTGAACCGACAAAGTCAGTTGACCACTCAGGACTGAGAACCCATTGTTGAGCGAAACTACTTCTGCTCCCGTCGTAAGAGTTATAGTGCGCGCCCCGACGGTAGCCGCCGGATCAACGTTCAGCAGCGCCGTAGCGCTCGTCGCCGAGTTCACTGTTAACGACGCTACCGTAATCGCCGCACCGAAGCTCGCGATGGTTGTCCCTTGCAAGAAGTGCGTGAACTGACCTGTGATTGCTACGGAAAGGCCCTGCTGTCCCTCATGGCCTGTGTTCGGAGTTATCACCGTCAGCACAGGCGTTCCCGCTGTTACTGTGAACCCGTTCGCGAGAGTCACTACCTCCGCGCCCGTCGTCATGGTTACAGGGCTCGGTCCGGCTGGCCGCCGCAGGATCGATGTTCAACACTGCGGTCGCACTCGTCGCCGAGCTCACCGTCAGAGACGCTACTGTGATACCCGCACCGAAGCTGGCTGTGGTTGTCCCCTGCAACAAGTGTGTGAACTGACCTGTAATCGCTACGGACAGACTCTGTTGTCCCTGCTGGCCTGTGTTCGGAGTTATCAGCGTCAGCACGGGCGTTCCCGCTGTTACTGTGAACCCGTTCGCGAGAGTCACTACCTCCGTGCCCGTGGTCATGGTTACAGGACTCGGCCCGATGACCGCCGTGGGAGCGATGTTCAATACCGCCGTGGCGATGGAAGATGAGTTCACCATAAGAGAGACCACCGTGATTCCTGCTCCGAAGTTCACCGTGGTTGTTCCTTGCACGAAGTGCGTGAACTGCCCGGAAATTGTGGCCGAAAGATTTTGCTGACCTTGCTGGCCGGAGTTCGGGCTTACCGACATGAGGACGGGCGTGCCTGCCGTCACCGTGAAACCATTTGCCAGCGTTACCACTTCGGCGCCCGTTGTAACAGTCGCGTTCCGTCCGCCTGTTGCCGCCGCCGGATCGATGTTCAGAACCGCCGTCGCGCTGGAAGCTGAGTTCACGGTCAGCGAAGCGACCGTTATCCCCGCGCCGAAGCTGAGTACGGTTGTCGCCTGCAACAAGTGGGTGAACTGTCCAGTGATTGCTACTGAAAGGCTCTGTTGCCCTTGCTGGCCAGCGTTGGGACTCACTTGCGTAATCGCTGGCGTCCCGGGCGTCACCGTAAACCCGTTTGCCAGCATAACCACTTCTGACCCCGTGGCCAGCGAAACGTTGGCCGAGCCGACGGTTGCTGTCGGAGAAACATTCAGCACTGCCGTAGCGTTGGTCGGTGAATTCACCGTAAGCGAGATGATCGTGATCCCGCTACCAAAGCTCGCCGTGCTCGTGCCCTGAACAAAATGCGTGAACTGTCCGGTGATAACCACTGACAGGTTTTGCTGGCCCTGCTGACCGCTGTTTGGGCTCACATGCGTGAGAATTGGCGTTCCCGGATTTACAGTGAACCCGTTGGCGAGCGCCACGACCTCTGAACCTGTTGTGACAGTGACACTCGACATGCCCACGCTCGCGGCGGGGTCGATGTTCAAAACCGCAGTCAAACTTGTGGCTGAATTCACTGTCAGGGACGCGACTGTGATTCCCGCCGCGAAGCTGGCTTGGGTGGTGCCCTGGACGAAATGCGTAAACTGTCCGGTTATTGCAACGGATAGACCCAGCTGACCCTGCTGCCCGCCAGATGGGTTCACGAGCGCGATAAGGGGTGGGGGAGAGAGGGTGATAGTCTCCGACTGCGTGGTGCTATTGCCGGCGGCATCGAACGCCACAACAGTAAGTGCGTTTCCGCCTATAGCAAGCGTCACAGGACAACTAAACGCACCCACTAGCAATGTCGCGGAAGTACCGTTGCATGTGACTGTCGAAACCCCTGACAAAGAATCGGACACAGTCCCAAGCACGGTGATCGCCGACGTGGAAAAGGTCGCACCGTTTGTCGGCGATGTGATACTGAGTGATGGCGGGGTCTTATCGACATTGACAGTCGCCGAAGCAGAGGAGCTGTTACCTGCCACGTCCGTCGCCGTACCGGAAATTACTTGATTGGAGCCTTCGGTCGAGACTATTACTGGCGAAGGACAAGTCGCAACTCCGGAAAGGGAATCACTACACACGAAACTGACCGTCACATTCGAATTATTCCAACTCTTGGGGTTCGGTCCAGGCGAAGTTGTGGCTCTAACGCTGGGTGGCGTCTTGTCCATAGTTAGCGTGATGCTTGTGCTCGCCTTGTTTCCGGCGTTGTCGGTAGCAGTTCCCGAAATAATCTGATTGGCGCCTTCGGTCGTCACTTTTTGCGGTTGCGGACAGGTCGCAATCCCCGAAATTGCATCGCTGCAAGTGAACGTTACCGTGACGTTTGTATTGTTCCACCCCGCTGCATTTGGTGCGGGAGAGACAGTCGCTTTGATCGTCGGAGGATTGTTGTCCACCCCAAATATCTGTACAGTGATTTTGCCGCTTGTCCTACCTAACACTTCGACGCTAATTTGGTTCGACGCCAGCAGGATGATCGGCACATTGAGCACCGAGACGACGTTCTTGAAATCGTCTGTATCAACAACACGAACACCGTTAAGGGTAATGACTGCCGCAGATACTCCGCCGTCGTATTGTTTGTCTCGATGTCCACGTCTTTCTCCCTCGTTATCGTGGTCAGCCCTGTCTTTGTCTCCACTTCTATCGCGATCCCTGTCTTCGTCGTCATCATGTATTGCAGGTCGGCTATCTGTAACTCGAAGAATATATTTCGTGTTTGGATTCAATACGGTGAACGTATCGGTGACAGGGACCGGCTCGCCACGCTTCCGAACATACGTATTTGGGCCAAATACCGGAAAAGCCCGGGCGTACGCAGGAAGTGCGCCACCAGTAATAAGGCACAGGATTGCCAGTACCATTCGTCCCGTGCTCGTCCAGAGGTCGCCCGACTCTTTCGAACCGGCATCCGTAGCTAAGGCCGCAGAACGAACACGGAACATGGACTAACCTCGAGATGAAGCACTCGACTTTTCTTCAGCTTCGATGCTGAGACCTGGTGGGGGAGAAATTCACGCGTAACCACTCCTAAGGATTCGGGAATGGGTCATGCCCGCCTCCATCCAATCTCCGTTCTGAATTCAAAATTCTGCCATCCACCCGGTAGATAAATCTGGCGCGCGGGCTGACGGCCTGCATTCTCCATAATCTCGCAACGAGTGGCTTACGCCATTTCTAGCCAAAACCATGTTTTTCCAGCGACAGTTCCTCGTGGGGTAATTCTCCAGGGTGACACGCAATCCAGGGGTTCACATCCGGGGTGTCAATCACCCGGAGACGGGGGGAAGTCTTTTTACCACAATGCGTGTGCCCTGGCAACAACATTTGTCGCGATGTTCTGGTTCATCAGCGATCATCTTCCGACGGGTTCGGACTTGGCAACTTTGTCCCTGGTGCGTTTGCTCCACGGAACACCATGATCCATCGACGACTCGTGTTAGGTTGCTCGATTCCTGTACGGATTAAGCACACATTTGGCACCGAATTATTCTTTTCAGTGACATTCTAAAGGTTGTATAAACACTGTGTAATTTAACCTTAAGCATATCGCCTTGCGGTTCAAGCGTAAGTAGCTGAGGACGGATGACCTATCGAGTTGTACATCTTTCGGATATTCACTTCGGGCAACAATCCGGAACCGTCGCGAAGCATGACTCCGTTCGCGCCGCATTGTTGAATGACACGGGCAATTTCGCACGGGCGCACGGCACAGCTGATCGAATTCTCGTCACCGGGGATATTGCCTATTCGGGAAAAGCGGATGAATACGAAAGCGCGGCAGAGTGGCTGGAACAATTAGCGTCTGCCTGTGGGTGCGAGATAACTTCGGTCTGCACGATACCAGGCAATCATGATTGCGACCGGAACTCCGTTACCAATCAGGCTCGAATGATTTATGCAGGTCTGCGAGCCCACACCGCGGAAGTGCTGCAGGCATCAATCGCTGAGATCGTTCAAGACGGCGATGCGGCAAATCCGTTCCTCCCCAAGTTGCAGGCGTACAGCAGGTTTGCTAATGCCTATGGGTGTGCTTTGAATTCCTCTGAGTCGCCATTCTGGGTCAAGGACTTTGCATTGCCGGGGGAGATCACGCTCAGACTTTATGGGCTTACCAGCGTACAAGTGAGCAATGCAGACGATGCTTTGGGGAATATGATCTTAGGAAATCGCCAATACATGGTTCAGGAGAGCGAAAACGTCATAAACGTTGTTCTGGTCCACCACCCACTAGACTGGTTTAAGGACAAACAGGAGGCATCCCAGTTCCTTCAAAACAATGCTCGGGTGATTATGGTCGGACACGAGCACACGCTTAACATGTTAAAGACCCAGGATGCCCTGGCGAAGAAGGAATGGCTAGTTGTCTATGCCGGTGCGACGAACCCACCAGAAGGCGACAACTTTGGTTATACCTACAATTGGCTGGAATTCTCCCACGAAGAAAAGGGCAACCGGCAACAGCTCGTGGTTGAGGTTTTCCCCCGCGTATGGGTCCAACAAGCAGTCCGGTTCGATGCGGATCACAACCGACTTGGAAGTACAGCGGATTCGGCTAGAATCGAGATACTGTGCGCAAATGTTCATCCAAAATCGGGACTGGAAACGGCGGCTAAACCATCGAATACAGCCGCTTCCGCCGCTGCGCCTGGCGAATCTCATTCAACAAGTTCAGCTGCACAGTCTGCAGCCGAGCCGCCCAGGGAGTTTGTTATGAATACCGAAACCGCTGGATTCGACCGGCTTCGCTACCTGTTCTGGCGCTACCTGGACTGGCAGCAAAGACTCAAGGTTTTGGTCGAGGTAGATGCATTGCCGAGAACGGCGGATCAGCCGATTCCTCAAACGCTGGAGCGCGTCGCTCTTGAAAATGCTGCAAAGAGTGCCGGGAAATTACATGATATCTGGGAAGTGATGATGCCGCTGATTCCGGAAGGCAAGCGTGCCAGCAATCCCTTTAAATCTAACGACAGGTAGGAATTATGTTGAACAAAACGCTGGAATTTCTGAGGATCGCGGATGCCCATCCCTCGGACGAAAAGGTTCGCAAGAGGAAGGAATCAGCACAAGAACTTCTCACGCAGATCGACACCGACACCGGCATGCTCATGGAACTCGTGCAGGGAGTCATTGCAGGTTTTGGCTCGGCACCCTTTACGCAAGAATCTAAGTCTGTGGCGGCTTTGATCAAATCGATCAAAAGTAGAGACGAGACCCTGCCTTTGGATTTGAAAGAAAACAACGTTGAACTCCAAGCTTTGGCTGGGATCACGATTGGTGAATTGCTGACGCATCAGCCTAGAAATGTGCCGACTCACTCAGCGGTTCTAGCTGCTCTCTGCTTCAGATCGGCCTTGTCGTTGCGTCCCCTCGTCAAAGAAAAGCATCTTCGGGCTATGCTGGAAACACTTTTGGAGGCGAGTGATGCGGACTTGCGTGCCGCCGCCAAACTCCGTCGCACAGAAAGTACCGGGGCATTGCAGAAACTCGAAGCGCTGAAGAAAACGGAACCGCCAGCCGACCCGTGGGATGTTTTGCTACCTAGCGTCAAACGAGCTGTCCGCGAAGCAAACGGCCAAGCTGCGATAGACCGAGAAGAACTCGAAACCTTGTGGTGGATGTTTGCTTCCTATTCGGAGATGGAATCCAAGCCGCTGGCAGAGCTTACTGCATTTAACGCGGCCTTCTGCGCCGGGATCGAGCTTGCCGAAAGAGCGCTGCTACCACCTGTGCCCAGCTCCCTCGGGATGGTACGACGTGCCGTGGTGACTGACCGCAAAGCGACTGCTCTGGCACCAATTTCCCTACAAGACGCAGCAAAGACGTGGTCAAAACCGATGATCGAAGCACTTTCACCTGCTGACGGTAGCAATGATGACCATGTTTCACAATATCCAGCAATCTTTCCGATCAGCTGGGCCTGTCACCGTCTGCGCAAATCCGGAGAGGAAACAGTGACGCTTGGCAAGGAGTTTACAAAGGCAACAGGAATTTCAGTCGACACCGTCCAGAACCCGAGTGACTGGGGATCACAGGCGTTCCGCGAGAAGATTATTTACCGAACTCTGGCAGAGAGTTAAGAGGAAACAAGCGTGAGCCAAGGGAGTTGTGAAAAAGAGGGCTGTACCGTAGCGACGACAGGCACCTGTGTCCTTTCGCACGCTACACCTGCCGAGTGTCCGCATTTCGTGCCGCCCACTCCATCTACTTTGGTGCCAGAAGCCGTCAAGGCTACCGCTCCAAGCGCTACGCCTGGAACCGCACAAGGAGTTCGCAAATTCCATTCAGGGGATGAGCTTGGCACCGTGGACGCGTCCGGAATCATGCGTGCCCGCTACACACACCTAATTGGCATTCTCGGTTCGACGGATGCGGGAAAAACGTGCTTTCTTTCTTCCCTTTATCTCCTGGCGTCGAGCGGACAGCTACCGGCATCGCATCATTTCGCCGGAAGTGTTACGTTGCAGGCGTTCGAGGATAGAGCAAGAGGGTTGCACAAATGGCCCGGTGGAGCATTGCCAAACCAGCTTGTGGACCACACGGTTTTGAAGGACAAACGCCAGCCAAGCCTTTTGCACCTTGCAATTCGAGAGGCTCAAGAAGAACGTCGCCGGTTTGACATCCTTCTGACCGATCTGCCGGGTGAATGGACGGATCGGCTTGCTATGAGAGCCAGTAGTGCTGAGTCGTTTAGGTTCTTACGGCGAGCCGATGGAATTATCATTGTCATTGACGGAAAGGTGTTGCGTTCGGATCAGCGCCACGCGGAAATCCAAAGGCTGCGTTATTGTGCTGAGCGGCTTGCAACCGAAGTCAAAATTCCTTCAGGAACGCCCGTCATCATTCTTGTGACTAAGGCGGATGAGTTCGGCATGCAGATGCCTCCAGCTGCCGAAGAATTACGAGAGCATGTTCAGAGCCTGGGTTTTCCGGCGCTCACGATATTGTGCGCAGCAATCTCACGCACGCCGACAGTCGTAGCGAACGGCACCGGAGTCTTTGATGCCGTCAAGACGATTCTCTCTCATTCATCACCGAAAGAATCAGGAACGACATCTCCCTTGGCCGATCCGGCAGAAAAATCGCGGACCTTTCAAGACTTCAGAGGATAGACAAGTGGTGACAGCGGAAAAAGCTCAGTCGGTATTGCTTATCGGGGTCAGAAATGCGGGCAAGACCAATTTTCTCTCGCGCCTCTGGCTTGCACTCGATGCGGGTAGGGGCCTCCTGGCAAAGAATGGCAATCCTATCGATATCGAATACATCGCAACTGGAGCAGATTATTTGCTGAAGGGCGAGTTCGCTCCTCGGACGCCTCCTGATGTTCGTGACGCGACGGAGATACCTGTTAAAAGCACATCTCCGAAGGATGGGTTTTTCGGCACTCTGGTTGTTCCGGATCTTCCAGGTGAACAAATTCTCTCAGTCTTCGAAACCAGACAATGGAATGCGGAATGGGAGGATAGGATCGATTCTGGATGCGGATGCCTCCTTTTTGTTCGCGTTGATTCACCTGAGCTTATTGCTCCACTTGACTGGGTAACTTGCCACCACATCATGGGAGGGGTTTTGCCGCCACGGGCGGAGACCGACACAACGGAGACTGTCAAGCCACCGACGCAGATTGTGCTTGTTGACTGGTTGCAGTTCCTTCGGAGAGCATTTACGGAGAAAGTAGGCGGGGCGCACAAACCGCGAGTCGGTATCGTAGTTGCCGCGTGGGATTTGGCGCCAAATGAGCAAAAGACTGCTGGCCCAGGAGCATGGGTCGCGTCCAATCTGTCTTTGCTTTCCCAGTTTATTCGGGCCAACGACGATGAATTCGATTTCCAATATTTTGGCGTGTCGGTTGCGTCTGGAGACCTAAATAGCGACGACGAATTCAGGAAAGCTTACATGGAGGGAAACCCGCGAACTGCAGGGCAAGTGACGCACTCCCTTTCCGGGACCGTCGAGACATCCTCTGACATGACGTTACCTGTAGCATGGGCACTAGGCGTCGTAGGTGCAAACTCAACTGGGAGCGCGCGATCACGGTGATCAAGGGGCAAGCACATCAAGTGCTTCATGGCTACCGAAATGGACACGGTCAAATTGAAGCGAGCCTGCGACTTGATGAGCGGGACTCAGACCTCGTCACGAGACTGAGCGATTTGTCCGGTAATCTGTCTTCGGGCGTTAAATTCAATTCGTATTTGACCGTTTACCCACTGCCGAGCCACAAACATTATGCACTCGCTCGGACTTGGCCTGACCCTGAGGCCCCAAGAGCCGGATGCGTTCTTACTCATACGTTGCTTATTCCTCTGGACTACTGGGCCACAGCAACAAATCTGCGGTCGTCGCTGGATCACCTTTTCCATAATCCCCGTTCAAATGCACCCCATGATTTCAGCTCTCCACTGAATCTCACGTCCAAATCGCCGCGCACATCTGACGCCGAGGTAGAAATTGACCTGTCTTCCGAAGTCTTTGTGTTCCGTTATTTTGGAAAGGGTTTGCGCCCTATCGTCTGGTTCAATACCGACCAATCCGAGACGTTGCTATGGGGATTACTCGAACATCTGTGGCCAAGACTAAGATCTATCTTTTCTTGTTGCACCTACAGTTTGCAGCCGCGAACTCTCGAAGACGGCCCGTTCGATCTACTCTTTGCGCCAAACGCTGTTTACTCGCGCTTTACCAAACTATCGGCGGAACACTTGATTGAGGCCGGTGCAAAGGCCTCTATTTCGGACTCAGATGAGCCGTGGTGCCAGCGCCTGGCGCTTGATTTTTTTTCGCCCACCCCAGAGTCGTCCCTAAAAGACAAGGAATCTTCCCTTTGGAACGAATTGGCTGAAGATCCTACGAGCGTCCGCAAGCTTTCCCTCATTCACGAACTCCGCTTACGATCGGTCCATTCGCCTGTAGCAGGCGTGGGCGCGATTGATGTCGTGGAATCGCTAGCACGGGAGCCGGAATCGGCACTGGGATTAAAGCGGCAGATATTTAATGACGCGATTCTGTATGCAGCAGACGCTCAACCCCCAGCAGACGCGCTTACAACTTTGCGTCTTATCGATGATCGCCTCCAGCGGGAATCGTTTCGAAATATTGCAGAAGAGTTCGACCGACCCTTGTCTTCAGCCGCCGCTGAAGTAACAGCAAAATATCCGGAAGCGGCGTTAGAGGCCAGTGACACATGGCTAAACGAGAGTGTGGTGGGAGACAGAAGGCCGTTTGCCGATGGTGTGATGGCCGGTTTGGCAACGCTGGCACATGACAACCCATCCAGCCTAGCAAGCCTCCGCTCCTATCCAGCAGTTGCCGCTGAGTTGTTTCGTCTAGTGCCTTCTTTCGGGGCAACCTATCTGCAGATTGGCGGCGACGCGGCCAGGCATGTCCTTTTAGGCTGGCTATCATCGACGCGGGACCTTGACTCGCTCAGAACGGTCCGTACTTCCGTTCTGTCTTCAGGGCAGCACACAACCGATCCTGAGCTCCTGCCGGCCCTTCTGCGTGACATTGAACCGCAAGAAGTGGACGAAACGCTCGACCTCTTGGCTAAAGCAAACACTGATTTCTCTGCAAAGACTGTCTCTCATGCCATTTCGGATCGTCTTTCGTCTACATACCCCGAACTTGTAAGGCGATGGGCGGCGAGACTTCCGGTATGGTCTCCCGGCATTTCGGAGATAGCGGCTTCAACCTTCTCGCAAAACAGCGGCGACTTCAAACGACTCTTAGACACGAATGAATTCGATCATGAGCAAAAGACGCAGGTAGTAGTTGTTAAGCTCAAAACACTTCTGATAGGCGGGTTTCCGTACTGGTTGCGGGAGCTAGTTTCCCAGGATGTTCGAATTGTCGAGATTTTATTGTCAGGCAGTCTTGAGACTTTGGATGAGATAGAGCCAATACTTTCCCGCATGATTGGCGAGGTTCCGGACCTTCCCTTGGCTGACTCAAATATCGATGATGTCCTGCGATTTAGGTCTTCAAAAGTATTCCCATTCCTGCGCGATTCCGCTATGCGTGCCCTTGTTAGTCGTTACATTAGGGAAGGCACTCACGCCGACACTTTTCGTGAGTTAACGAGTTCTCCAGAAATGCTTCCTTGGTTTAGAACCGTGATTGGTTCCCAGATCAATGCTCTTCTTGTTAAAGCATGCTCTTCCGGTCGTGACGCAGTAGCACGTGCATGGGAGTGGGTCTCAGATGCCCCGCATGCGTTGTACGAGAGAAGTCCATCGATTCTCCCAGAGCTTTGCGACTCCCTTCTCTCGTGTACCCGCCGTTCTTTTCCTGCAGGTGCAGAAATATCTCTTGCGAAAGTGCTTCGGCGAACGAAAAGTGATTCGGATGAGTTCACAAGGCAAGAGCTTTGCGGGAAGTTTCTTCGTTTTGCGCTGGACAGTATGCGGCTGCCGTTAGGTTCAGTCGCAGCGGAGTCATTTCCCGACGTGTACGCGATTGCTGTTAAAGACACGCGCGCTCCATCGTTTCTCGCGAGCCTCTTTGGATCTTACGATTGGGACAAGGCCAAAGATCTGAGGGTAACTATTGTCGATACATTCATGCGGTCAACATGGTCGCCAGGTGATCTAGCTGTCGCTGCCAGTAGCGCTGGAATTCTCCGGAAAATATTTAAGCGTCTCCACCGCATCCAGACAGGGGACAGATATGCAGCATCGATGTATCAGGACCTGATAGGCCGAAACGACGAGACTTTTCGTCCTCTCGCAGCCGATCTTAAAGCCCTTCTGGATTCCCCGGATTTTTACGAAGACTGGGACTAGTCACGAATGTCGGGCTGTCCTCGGGCTTGCTCTTGCGCCGGTCGTAGAGGCGGGTTGTGGAGACGTTCGCATGGCCGAGGCATTCCTGTACCTTGGCAATGTCAGCCTCGTTTGAAATACGCAAAGGCGACGGGGATCACCGCTGAAGCGATTAGGGTCTGTGTGCATTCCATGCGGGCGACGGCGGCGACCAATGCCATTTCATGACGATGTTGCGGTCAATCGAGCCCGGATCAGGTGCTTATCGAGCCGGTGCGGTTGTTGGTCACGGGGCGGAAGAGAGGAGAATCAAGGATTTCACGGCTCACCGCCCCGCCGTGTTTCCCGGTTCCAGATATTCGCCGATGAGTCGCAGCACCATCGGGCAAACAGGAAAAAAACGGATCTTGTCGCGGTTGCCTTTGATGCGGAAGTGCATCACACCCTGGCGGCTCTGAATATCGCGCAATCGCAGCAGGCACAATTTTTCACGCCGGATGCCGTGATAGAGCAGGGTGGCGAGTATTCCCGGTCCCTTATACCCTTCGGCGTGTCCGGGGCACGGGCCTCCAATAATTGCCGCGACTGTGCGTCGTCCAGGGCCGGAGTGCTGCCTTCATTGTTATTGGTTGCCGGGCGCTTCACGCCTCCACCGGGTTGCCGACGACGGCATTGCGCCCACAGAGAATAATCGAACAGCGAGGAAAGCGCTGGCAGCTTGCGCCGCATGCTGTTGGGCTCCTCTGCAAGCCGATCGGCTTCATGTAGGGTCTGTTGACGCCGTGTGGCCGTGAATGCTGCTTCCATGACAGACCTGCGGGGTTGGCGGGTTAATTGGCAAGGGAAGGCGGCTGCGAACGGTTCCGGTTCCGTCGTGGTCTAAGCAGCCTCTGGATGCGTGGCTCCGGCATTCGGGCGTGAGCCAAGGAAAAGTGTTCAGAAGGATTTCAAAGAAGGGAGAGCGACGGGAAGCTGGTGTGACCGCCAACGTAGTTTGGTATGCGGTCAAACGGTGTGCTCGACAGGCCGGCATCGCGAATCTGGCGCCACGCGATCTTCGTCGAACCTCTGCCCGCCTCTGCCATGATTGCAGCGGCGACCTCGAACAGGTGAGGTCCATATGTCTTGATCTTAGCGGTATATTTACCTCCCGCCCTTGAAAAGACACGCCTGCAGCTTCTGTTTGCTCCCGATGTATCGCTCCGTCGTCTGCACGGAAGCGTGCCCGAGCAGACGTTACCGCTCTTGTGTCCGAGCCGCTTCACGCCCTGGACTCGCCGGATTCTGATCGCCAGTTCTGGAGTCAGCCAACCGCTCTACGGACAACACTGTCCTGTGACCACAAATCCCACAACCTCGCTTGACGTTGGAATCCGCTGCCTTCAATTACCTCCGTTGCCCAACTACCATGGATAACGAGAATAGTTCTTCAGTAATTCGCCCGCCAAGTACTCTTTATTGTTGATCGCGCGAAATACTGGATCGCAAACGCGTGCTGCACCATCAATCTCATCTATTGCCATCTTCACCCGTCGGTCGCGAAGGGCTTGGGATAGAGGAAAGGGCTTTTCGTTGGTGATATACCCTGGATCGACGGCATTCATGTAGATTCCAGAACAGCGGAAGTCCTCGGCCGCAGTCCGCGTCATCATATTGATAGCTGCCTTTGCCATGTTGGTGTGCGGGTGCCTGCAATTCTTGTCCGGATCGAAGAAATTTCCTTCCATTGCTGACACGTTCACAATGAATGACGGCTGCTGATCTGTTCTCTTTCGCATTAAGTGTTTAAGCCTGCTACAGAGCAAAAATGGTGCCACGACGTTTGTATAGAGAACCTCCAGCATCTCGGGAAGGGAAACTTCGTCAAGCATCATCATCCAGCTGTTCTTGTCTCTTCTGTCTTCTTGCTGGGCGTCCTTGTCGACTCGCCCCGTGGGAAAGAGTCGTTCATCGAACACGTCATCGCCTTCGACGAGCGGAACCTGAGATAAGCAAGCGATATAGTCGGGATCTGAACAGATAGACCGGGTTCGTAGGCCGCGTTCTTCTCTCTCAAGGATGTCGATCGCGGATACTGGAGATGATGGAAGAAGGTGGGCGACCCTACCGGTGAAAAGCAATTTGAGCTTTTCCTGATTGACGAGATTTCGATAAAACGCGGGCGGCCGGCGGACGGTTTGAGCTGCATTGTTAACCAAGATATCGAGAACGTCGAATTCGCGCGAAATGCGCTCGATCACGTGCTCCACGGATGCAAGCACCCGAAAATCCGCTGC